>NZ_JBFHKV010000394.1:0-6904 GCF_041595215.1 Stieleria sp.
CGTTGATGGGTTTCTTCGATCGTCAGCGCAATGATCCCGCCGTACGCGATCATCGAAGCGGCATCGATCCAGAACAGCCACTCGAACGAGTAACCGGCCAGCAGCCCACCGATCGGTGGCGCGATCGCAAACCCCAGATTGACGGAGATGTACATCAGGGCGAACGCATGCGGTCGGCGATCGATCGACACGAGATCCGCGATCATCGCAGCGGCGGCCGGCCGATACAGGTCCGCCACCAAGGCGAACACCCCGACCGACAGCATGAACAACCAACGGTTCGTCACCGTCGAAAGCAACAACAGAATCGCGGCGCCACCGAACAGCGCCAGCAACATCACGCCACGCCGTCCAACTTTGTCAGCCAAATGCCCACCGAGCAACGACCCGGCCATCGAGCCCAAGCCCAGCACGCCGATACACGCGGTGGCAAACGGCACGCCGAACCCGAGTTGTTCGCTCGCATAGATCGACAGAAACACCAACACGAACGACCCCGCGCGGTTGATCAGCGATCCCAAGCATAGGATGCGTACCGGTAGGGGTAATTGAAGGTAATCACGGAACATACGTCACGGCCTCGTCGCCAGGTCCATCCGGTCGAAACAGAAATGATCCCAACAGGACATGACCAGGGCCCCCCAGGTTCGCGTCTGGCGGCTGGCACAGGCCCCGCTGGCACAGGCCCCGCTGAGTCTTGGCAGCAAAGGTAGCGACTGAACATCTGCTGGTCTGGCAGGCTACAATGGACTCCATCCCCGCCTTCCGCCCGAAACGCCCGCCGTCTTTTCATGTCTCGCCTGTCCTGCACGATTCTGGTCACCGTCCTCGCCCCGCTATGTGGTGTTCTTGACGGCACTGTTCTTGACGGCACTGTTCGCAACGTCGCTGCTGCCGACGTCGACTTTGATTCCCAAGTCCGCCCGATCCTTTCGGACAAATGTTTCCAGTGCCACGGTCCCGACGAAGCGACCCGTGAAGCGGACTTGCGGTTGGACACCGTCGAAGGGGCGCGGGCTGATCTGGGCGGGTACGCCGCCTTTGTCCCCCACGACCCGGAGAACAGTGAAGGGCTGAGGAGAGTGCTGTCGAGTGATCCCGACGAAGTCATGCCGCCGCCGGATTCCAAGCTCACCCTGACCGAGCGGGAAAAAAAGATCTTGCAAACGTGGGTCCAGTCGGGTGCCACTTGGTCGGAACATTGGTCCTTCGTAATCCCGAACATGCCCGATGTCCCAGAGGACCCGTCGTCGTGGTCACGAAATGAAATCGATCGGTTCATCCGAGCCCGGGCGATCGCGGCGGGAGTCTCGCCGCAAGCGGAAGCGGATCGCGAAACGTTGATTCGCCGCGTCACCTTGGACTTGACCGGGTTGCCACCGACCCCACAAGAAGTCGACGCGTTTTTGGCCGACAAATCCGATGACGCCTACGAACGGTTGGTCGATCGACTGTTGGCCTCGCCACGCTACGGCGAACGGATGGCGTGGGACTGGCTCGACGCCGCCCGCTACGCCGACACCGATGGCTTTCAAGGCGACCCGACACGAACCATGTGGCCGTGGCGTGATTGGTTGGTCGATGCACTCAACGCCAACATGCCCTTTGATCAGTTCACGATCGAAATGCTCGCCGGCGACCTGCTGGACAATCCGACGCCCGAACAGATTTTGGCGACGGGGTTCAATCGCAATCACATGTTCAACGGAGAAGGCGGACGGATCGCCGAAGAGACGCGTGTCGAAAACGTCTTCGATCGCGCGGAAACGACCGGCACCGTTTGGCTGGGTCTGACGATGACCTGCTGTCGTTGTCACGACCACAAGTTCGATCCGATCTCGCTGAAGGAATACTTTCAATTCTACGCGTTTTTCGACAACACTTCGGAAACCGGACGCAGCGGTCGCGGCAAGACGCCGCCGGTGCTGAACTACCTGGACGAGGATCAGCGTCAGCGACGAGACGACGTCGCGGCGGAACTGCAATCGATTGAAGCCGAACTAACTGCACCGCGTCCCGACCTGGACAACGACCAAGCCGCATGGGAAATCGAGTTGCGTGCCAAGCTGGCGTCCGACAGCGGTTCGGCAAAACTGGGACCGTGGTGGCAATTGGGACCGATCCCGGCCGACGGGCGGCGAGCCTTTGACCAGGATCTCGGTCCCGAATCCGGTGTCGAGCTTACCTCAACCGTCGGCGAGCTCACGTGGAAAAAACGCGAAGACATCAAAGACGGCGTCGTGCAGCCCTTGCCGGACACCGTCGGCGCGACGTATTTCTATCGCAAGATCGAATCGTCCTCCAAACGCACGCTGCAACTGTCTCTCGGCAGCGACGACGCCATCAAAGTCTTCTTCGGCGGCAAAGAAGTGCTGGCGAACTTTACCGCCAGGGCGGCGGCCGCCGATCAAGAACGGTTGCAGATCGAACTGGCGCCCGGCGAGAACGAGTTGCTGATCAAGATCGTCAACACTGGAGGGATCGGCGGTTTTTATTTCAACAAGACCGCCGAATCGGTTTTCGGGTTGCCGACCGAAGTGGTCGCCGCGGTCAAGACAGAGCCGCAGAAACAAACGCCGGATCAACGCAACGTTTTGCGAGAACACTTCCGGTCCAACCACTGGCCCCAATGGAAGACGCTTGCGCCGCGGCGTGATCAGCTGAAAAAACAACTCGACGCGTTGGACAAGCAAGCGGTCACGGTGATGGTGATGGATGACTTGCCGAGTGATCGGCGTCGCCAAACGCTGATTTTGGAACGCGGCGGCTACGACAAGCCGACCGATGTGGCCGTGCAACCCGGCACGCCGGCGGCGCTTCCGCCGTTGCCGGATGATGCCCCCCGCAACCGGTTGACGCTCGCCCGCTGGCTGGTGTCTCCGGCCAATCCGCTGACCGCACGCGTGACCGTGAATCGCTATTGGCAAACGTTCTTCGGGCGCGGCATCGTCGAATCCACGGAAGATTTTGGCTTGCAAGGCGATCGCCCGACCCATCCGGATCTGCTGGACTGGCTGGCCACCCACTTTGTCCAAAGCGGCTGGAACGTCAAACAACTGCACAAGCTGATCGTGATGAGTGCGACCTATCGACAATCATCCAAGTTCACCCAGGAATCGCTTCAATCCGACCCACAGAACAAATGGTTTGCCAGGGCGCCACGCTACCGCCTTCCCTCCTGGATGCTCCGCGATCAGGCATTGTCGGTCAGCGGCCTGTTGAGTCCCGAACTGGGCGGCCCCGCGGTCAAGCCGTACCAACCCGAGGGCATTTGGGCCGAAGCCACGTTCGGAAAGATCCGCTACACCCCCGACTCCGGTGAAAAACTTTATCGCCGCAGCCTGTACATCTTCTGGCGCCGAATCGTCGGGCCGACCATGTTTTTTGACGGAGCCAAACGGCAAACGTGTGAAGTCAAACCGACCCGGACCAACACTCCGCTGCACGCACTAACGACACTCAACGAGACCACGTTTGTGGAATCGGCCCGGATGATGGCCCAGCGCGTGCTTCAGGAAAAAGAGTCCCAGACAGCACGCTTGGGTTATGCGTTTCGATTGGCCACGGCGCGGAAACCCAAGGACCGTGAGTTGGCGGTTTTGAAAAACCGCGTCGAACAACTGCGCCGCGATTTTGAGTCCAACCCCGATGACGCGCTGCAGTTGCTGTCGGTGGGACAGTCGCCGCGTGATCCACAACTCGACCCCGCCGAGCATGCCGCCTACACCGTCGTCTGCTCCATCCTATTGAACCTGGATGAAACGTTATCGAAACCGTAAGCGGCCGTCAGTGAACTTTAGCGGAACGGCGCGAGCCGTCCGGTGCTGCAAAACCGGAAGGGTTTGCGTCCTACCGCTACGATCCATTCAGCCTTTGAGTCCGAAACGGTCTCTCACATTCGTTCCACCCGTCGCTATGAACCGCGCACCATGACACAGCCCTTTAACATGCATCCGATGAATCAGACGCGTCGCCAGTTCTTCGGTTCGGCCGGGACCGGAGTCGGGCTGGCGGCCTTGGCGACGTTGTTGGGGAACCGCGCCGCCAGTGGTGCGGGCGGATTGCCGACGTTGCCGCACTATCCGGCCAAGGCAAAGCGGGTGATTTATTTGCTTCAGAACGGTGCCCCGTCGCACGTCGATCTGTTTGATCACAAACCGATGTTGACCAAGCTGCACGGCCAACAGATCCCCGATTCGGTCGTCGGCGGCGCCCGATTCAGCACGATGACCGGCGGCCAGACCGCGCGTCCCTGTCTGAAGGAGATCACGACGTTCGCCCGTCACGGGCAAAGCGGAGCGACGGTTTCCAGCTTTCTTCCCGAAACGGCAAAGATTGCCGACAAGCTGTGTTTCATCAAATCGATGCACACGACGCAGGTCAATCACGCTCCGGCGATCACGTATTTTCTGACCGGCGATGAACGCCCCGGCCGGCCGAGCATGGGGGCTTGGCTCAGCTACGGTCTCGGCAGCGAAACCGAAGAACTGCCTGCGTTTGTCGCCATGACCTCGCGTGACAAGGAAGCGTCGTGTGGACAGATCTTTTACGACTATTACTGGGGCAGCGGCTTTCTGCCGACGGTGCATCAAGGCGTCAAGTTTCGTGGCAGCGGCGATCCGGTGTTGTACCTGTCCGATCCGCCCGGGATGAATCGTGATCGTCGTCGGGGCATGTTGGACGACCTCGCCGTGCTCAACCAAGGACAGCTCGATGTGGTCGGCGATCCGGAAATTGCGACGCGGATCAAACAGTATGAAATGGCCTATCGCATGCAAGCCTCGGTTCCGGAGCTGACCGATCTGTCGACGGAATCCGAATCGACGCTCGCGATGTACGGCGCCGACGTCACACGCAAGGGCTCGTATGCCTACAACTGTTTGATCGCGCGTCGACTGGCCGAACGCGGCACCCGATTCATCCAATTGATGCATGCCGGCTGGGACCAGCACCGAAACCTGAATAGCCAATTGGAAGTCCAATGTCGTGACACCGACGCCCCTTCGGCTGCGCTCGTTAAAGACTTGGAACAGCGTGGGTTGTTGGACGACACGCTGGTGATCTGGGGCGGCGAATTCGGCCGCACTCCGTTCTTGCAAGGGAAAATCGAAGACACCCAACGTTGGGGCCGCGACCATCATCCGTATGTGTTCACGCTGTGGATGGCCGGCGGGGGCATCAAGCCCGGCGTCACGTATGGGGAGTCCGACGAATTCGGATTTAGCGTGGCCGCCGATGGCGTCAGCGTCCATGATTTCCAAGCCACGATCCTGCATTTGCTGGGCATCGACCACGAACGATTGACCTACCGCTACCAAGGCCGACGTTTTCGTTTGACCGACGTTCACGGAGAGATCGTCGAACCCATCCTCGGATAAGCCTCCAGCCTGTCGATCGCTGACTTGGTTCATCATCGACGCGATCGCGTTCACCCTCTCACACACAGGCAATTCGCCATGACACGGATTCTACTTGTCGGCCTTGCGTTGCTTTCGACGACCACCCCTGCAGTCACAATCCGGGCTGAGTCCCCCGCGACCGGGCTGACGATCCAATGGGATGGTCGTTACCTGGATGTCCACGGGCCAAAAATCCCCGGCGACTTCATTCGCACACACTATCTGGAAGCTTATTGCCGTCCCGGATCGACCGATCGAGACTGGAGTGAAACAGTGATCAAGCACACCAGTGAATTGATCAAGGCGACGCCGGATCGCAAACGAATCGAAATCCGTGACACCTTGATCGACGGCGTGATCGTCGATCACGTGATCCTCGCAGGCGAAGACGAAGTGACGTTTGAGCTGACGGCGACCAACCCGACCGACAAAGCATCCGAGGCCCATTGGGCACAACCCTGCATGCGGGTGGACCGTTTCACCGGCGCGGATCCTGCCAACGCCCGCGACGTCTATCCGCCTTACATCAGGAATTGTTTCCTGATGGTCGATGGAACACTGACCCGACTTCCGACATCGCCATGGGCGCTCAAGGCGCGCTACGTTCCCGGCCAAGTCTACGCCCCCGAACACGTCGACCGCGACGACGTCAATCCGCGTCCGCTCAGTGATGTCGTTCCCTCCAGCGGTTTGACCGGATGCTATTCCGCCGACGAGAAAATGATTTTGGCGGTCGCCTGGCACCCCTACCAGGAGATCTTTCAAGGTGTGATCACCTGCATGCACAACGATTTTCGCATCGGTGGTTTGGCGCCGGGGCAGACGAAACACATTCGAGGTAAGCTGTACGTCGTACCGGCGGACACGCAAGCGTTGATCCGGCGGTTTCAAACTGATTTCCCCGAATCGTTGTAGCCCACCATGTTTCGCCCACCGTTGTTCGTGTCTCTGTTTGCTTCGTTCTTCCTGTCTCTGATCGCTCCCGCGGTTGCCCAAGTCCCCGACGCCGCCGACCAGGCCACGCAGCAGGTGAAGGTCGCGACCTACAACATCCGCTTTGCCAACCCGAACGATGGGGATGACATTTGGCCCAATCGCCAAGAGTTTGTGATTGAGTACTGTCGCGGCAACGACATCATCGGGTTGCAAGAAGTCACCGAACCCCAGTTCGCCCAACTGCGAGCCGGCTTGTCAGACTTTGAATCCTACGGCGTCGGTCGCGACGATGGAAAAAGCGGCGGGGAGCACGCGCCGATCTTTTATCGTCAAGACAAGTTCGAAGTGCTCGACAAGGGAACCTTTTGGCTGAGCGAGACTCCCGAAGCGGTCGGTGTCAAAGGCTGGGACGCGGCACTGCCACGGACCTGCACCTGGATTCATTTTCGCGACCGACGAAATGGCGCCGAGTTGTATGTCGCAAACACCCACTTCGATCATCGAGGCGCGAAAGCGCGGGCCGAAAGTGGGAAACTGTTGGCCGAGCGTCTGGGCAAGTTGCCTCAAGA
>NZ_JBFHKV010000395.1:0-6901 GCF_041595215.1 Stieleria sp.
AGCCTTCAGGCGCATCCCCACGCGCTGCGAAGCAGCAAGACGGGGCGGCTGAAGCCTGCACACCAGCAACCGTTGGTGTCCAGCCTTCAGGCGCATCCCCACGCGCTGCGAAGCAGCAAGATAGGCGGCTAAAGCCTGCACACCAGCCCATGTTGGTGTCCAGCCTTCTGCGACTTCCGGCCCTCGCCTCTCACGGGGGCGACTTTCTCGGTGCTGCCTGCTTATTGGTGACCTAAGCTTGCCCAGAGCAAGTGATTCTTGCCGCCCGCCTTTGTTTTCCCGGTCTCCATTTGTGCTTGCCGCGACGCCATGAAACTCTGCCACCACCCCTCTAAGCTGCGAATTCGCACCTTCCAATCCGTTTTGATCGCGATCATCGCACTGTCATGTCGGGATTCCCTCGCCACCGAGGTGCTGGGTTACACCGAGCCGATTCGGACGATCGAAGTCGCATCGGACGAAACGGGGACCGTCGCCGAAGTGTTGGTCCGGCAAGGCCAGACAGTCGAGCAAGGCCAGCCGTTGCTGCGGCTCAACAGCCAAGTCCACCTGGCCCAGTTGGAGGTCGCCAAACAGCAAATGAACGCCGAAGGACGGCTCGATGCGGCGCGGGCGGAAGTCGAATTGACCTCCCAACGGTTGGAAAAACTCCAATCGCTGCGTCAGTCGGGACACGCCCGCCAAGCCGAATTGCAACGCGCGGCGAAAGAATTCCAAGTTGCCCAAGCCAATCTTCGCAGCGTCGTCGAAGAAATGGAAACGCGTCGCTTGGAACACCAACGATTGCTCACGCAAATGAAGCGGCGCGAGATCCAGGCTCCCGTCAACGGAGTCGTCACTGAACTTCATAAAGAACCCGGTGAATTCGTCGCGCCCAATAAACCCGATGTCATCACGCTCGTCCAGCTGGACACGCTGCTGGCCAATTTTTCACTGCTCGGCCCCCAAGCCGAACAGCTGACCACCGGCCAAGAAATCGAACTTCAATTCACCGAATCGGGGCAATCCATCTCCGGCCGCGTCCACTACATCTCGCCGGTGACCGATGCCGAAAGCGGAACCGTTTTGGTCAAAATTGCGATCAGCAATCCGGACGGAACCCTCCGCAGCGGTGCCCGCTGCACGATCCAATTGAAGGATTGATTTCCCGTGTCGACCGAGATCCCCAACGCCGGATCAGGCCTCGCTTCACCCATCCTGGTGGGCGCCGTCACGCACGAATCGGTCCCGCGTGAGACGACGCCGACCCGCGTTCACGCGACGCCGCGCGACGTCGTTGATCCGACCGTCGATCCGCCGGTCGTGTCTCCGTTTCAATCGGCCAACACACTCCAGGAAGCCGATCAGATCCTGCTGGAACGCCTCGACGAACTCTCCACCATCCTTGCGGTGGTGCGTTGTCAGCCGAACGCAAACGACGAGTCCCAGCAACTCCATCACTTGCGGATCGATCCGGCCGAACAAAGGTCCCCATCGCAACGGACGCAATTGATTTCGGTCTGTCACCAATCTGCTCTCAGCGGTCAGGTTCATTCCCGCCGACAACTTGAGCCCGAACGAGTCATCCTGGCCGTGCCGATCGACACCGGGCGGCAACCGTCCGATGCCCTGGGCTTGATCGCAGCGTTGCCCGCGGACTTGCTCGGTTTCACCCAAGCGGTCCAAACACTGGCCAAACAGTTCGCCCTCTGGAACGTTCACCGTCGCCTGGACCAGCAGTCCGCCGTCGCGTCCCATGCCGCCGCCACGGTCGAACTGCTCACGCGTGCGTTGGATTCGAAAACTCGCAACGAAGCCTGTCAGGTGATCGTCACGGAACTGGCCGATCACTGGAACCTTTGCCGTGCGGCGATCGGAATCGCGACATCGGGGCGGGGCAGTTGCCGATTGGTCGCACTCAGCGATTCGACTCGAATCGATACGACGACCGCCCAGACACGGTCCATCGAAAACGCCATGGACGAAGCGTTGATGCAGGGGTCCATCTCGATCGTCGAACCGACAACAACCCAACTGGACGCGTCGCGCAGCGTCGGCGAATTGGCGCGTCAACATGCCGCCAGCGTCTTGGCCGTGCCGCTAGTCGATGAATCCAGAGACACGCGCGCCGTGTTTCTGGCGATCTTGGATTCCGAATCACCCGTCCAGCCGATGCGACAGTTCTTCGAGGCGGCCGGTCCGTCACTCGGGGCGGTGTTGCACGCACACGATCAGCGTCGTTCAACCGATTTACTTCGTCGCAGCGTCCGAGCGGTCCGATCACGCGGTGGCGTGGTTGCGTTGACGGTCATGATCGCATTGATCGCCGCAATGTTTATTCCGCTCCGTCACCGCGAAAGCTGTGACGTGCGTGTCGAACCCCGCTTCAAACGTTTCGTGGCCGCGCCCTTCGACGCGACACTTAAAGACTGTTTCGTCGCGCCCGGCGATCTTGTCCGACGTGGCGATCTGCTGGCGACGCTCGACGGCCGCGAATTGAGGTGGAAGCGAGAGTCGCTGCAGGCCGACCATGACCAGGCAATCAAGAAACGAGACGCCGCCCAGGCCTCACGCGCCTACGCGGATCAGCGGATCGCCCAGTTGGAAATCGACGGGCTTCGATCCGAACTTCAATTGCTGGATCTCCGATTAAGCGAACTCGAACTGCGCAGCCCCGTCGACGGGATGGTCGTCGCCGGTGATCTAAAACGCGTCAAGGGTGCCCCATTGACCACCGGTCAATCTCTGTTTGAAATCGCGCCACTGCAGGAAATGATCGTCGAGGCGGCGGTGAAAGACGATCAGATCGCGTACGTCCGCAAGGACCAAACCGCCCAGTTGCGACTGAACGCCTATCCCGATCGTAACTGGGACACGACGATCGGAATCGTCAATCCACGCAGTGAAATTCGTGACGAAGAAAACGTGTTCATCGCGGAATGCAAACTTTCCAACGACGAACAATTGTTGCGTCCGGGAATGAAGGGCACGCTGAAGATCGCTTGTGGTCGTCGTGCACTCGGCTGGATTCTGTTTCACCGCCCCATCGAAGCCCTCTCCCAATGGTTCTGGTGGTGAACGTCATGCAAGACAACCACCAGCATTTTGCCAGCGACCAAAGCACCACGTCCGTCGTCTTTCGACAAGATTTGCGTTTGACACCGTGTGACGATGCACGGCAACCGCACGTGATCGTCGAAGACCCCGTCGCGGGCTCGTTTTATCGGCTCGGCAGAATCGAATACGCGTTGGCCATTCGGCTGACCGCCTCGCGCACGATCGCGCAAGCCTATCGCGAAGTCTGCGAACAGTATCCCGACCATCAATTGTCCGAAGAGGATGCGGCGGACCTGTGTCGGTGGCTGATCGACAACGAACTGGCGCACACCGAGTCCTCCAAAACCTCCGCCCGACTTCACCGATCCACCGAAAAAGCGAAAACGAACCGAATCAAGCAGCACGCCAATCCGATCGCGATTCGCGTCCCACTGATTCATCCCGATCGCCTGATCGGGCAGATGATGAAGTACGTCGGCTGGATCTTCGGGCTTCCCGCGACCGTCGTCGGCGTGTTGCTGATCCTGCTGGGCGGCTGCCTGGCGATCCTGCACAGGAACGAGTTGACGCATTCCTCGGAATACTTGTTTTCGTCGTCGGCTCTGACTCTGTTGCTGGCCGTCACAATCGTCTTAAAAGTCTTCCACGAGTTTGCGCATGCGATCGTGTGTAAACGCTACGGGGGAGATGTCGGACAGATGGGCGTCCTGTTCATCTTGTTGGCGCCACTGGCTTACGTCGACGTCAGTTCGGTTTGGCGATTTCGTCGCCGCTGGCAACGCATTCACGTTGCGTCGGCCGGGATCTATGTGGAATTGCTCGTCGCCGCCCTCGCCATGCTGATTTGGCAATCGGCCGATTCGCCGCTGGTCAAACACGTTTGCATCAGCGTGATGTTGTCGGCCGGTGTGGCGACGTTGATCTTCAATGCCAATCCGCTGATGAAGTTCGATGGCTACTTTGTGCTGACCGATTGGGTGCGGGCACCGAATCTGTACACGGACAGCCAAAACTACTTGGCCCGTCAGGCCCGGCGGTGGTTCTTCGGCGGTGAGTTGAAAGAACCGAATTGGCAAGCCGGTTACCGGATCGCGGTTGCCGTCTACGCTTGGCTGGCACTGCTGTGGAAGTGTTTCGTTTGTTTCGGGCTGACGATTGCCGCGACGAAACTGTTTCATGGCTTGGGCACAGTGTTGGCCGTCGTCGCCTGCATCGTTTGGATCGGCGGCCCCACTTGGCGCGTGGTCAAGTTGTTCCGCCAGGCTCCCCGCAGCGGACGTCGCCGATTCACGTGCGTGGCGACCGGATCGGCGGCATTGCTGACGACGCTGTTGGCGGCAATCCCCTGGCCGGGCGCCGCCTCCGTCCCCGCGGTGGTCGAGTATTCACCGCACGAAGTGATTCGCGCCGAAGTGCCGGGTTTTGTGGACACGATCCATGTTGCCGCGGGGCAACGGGTGTCCGAGGGCCAAAAACTGTTGACGCTTCGCAACCCCGACCTCGTCCTGGAGGCAGGGAAGCTGGAAACAAAAATCCAGCAATCGACCCTCCGCACCCGCCAACAAACGCTGCAAGGTCGGCACGCCGCCGCACAGGCCGAGGCAACCGAACTGCAGGCTCTGACCAAACAACACCGGGACGCGAAGGAACAACTCGATTCGCTGATCGTCCGTGCCCCCCGCAGCGGTGTCGTGGTCCGTCGCCGGTTGAATGAATTGGAAGGGACCTACGTCGCCCAAGGCGATGAATTGCTGGTGATCGGCGACGAATCCCAAAAGGAGTTGCGTGTGCTGATCTCGCAGGATCGGTTCGACCAGTTTCGTGACCAGGTGGGCGCACCGGTGCGTTATCGCGCCCGCGGACTCGCGACGAACACCTCGTCCTTGGCCAAGATCATTCCCCGCGCCAGAACGGGTGTGGATTATCCGTCCCTGCTGGCCTGCAACGGGGGTCCTTTGCCGGTCAAAAAAGTTGCCAACGATGCGTCGCCATCCGGACCGGAATTCGAATTGCTGGTGCCGCATTTCGAGGCCATTGTGCCGCTCAGCACCTCGCAAGGCGTTGATTTGTATAGCGGACAGCGGGCACAAGTTTCGATCGGATCACTCGACGAAACCGTGGGATCGCACCTGTGGAAACGGCTGGCCGAGTGGATGGAGTAGGTACATGTTCGGACGCGTTCATCGGATCCTATCGAATCTAACGATAACGAGGGGCCCGTGTCGAAAATCCAATTTGTTCGCAGGGCCTGCCCTACCAACATCTCCTCTCACACCAACACATTGACTTACGGTTTGCTGCAGACTGGTTTTAGTTTGAGCACAGTACCTGCGAAGTTTTCTAGCCAACCCGAAGGGCGGATGAACGCGACGACTCCATCAACGTTAGCCGGTGCCGCGGCACCCATGACACGTGCTGCTTCGTTGAAGTCGAAGGAGGCCGATGCGACAAAGTCTGGTCGTGTCATGATCGCCGATGACGAACCGATCAACATCAAGTTGATTCAGAAGTATCTGCGCAGCTCGGGGTACCATGATTTTGTCACCACCAGCGAGTCTCGCGAGGTGGTCGATTTGGTGCGTTCGACCCGTCCGGACATTCTGGTGTTAGACGTGGTGATGCCGCACGTCACGGGCCTGGAAATCCTGGAGACGATTCGCAACACACCCGACCAGTCGCATTTGCCGGTTCTGATCGTGACGGCGTCGACGGACGAACAAACCAAGATCGATGCACTCGAATTGGGCGCCACCGACTTCTTGCACAAACCGGTCAAGCCCACCGAACTGCTGCCCCGGGTCCGCAACTCGTTGGTGCTGAAGGCGCACCACGACCAGATGGCCGCCTATTCCAAACGACTCGAAGCCGAAGTCGCCCAGCGGACCGCCGATCTGGCCCAATCGCGTGAAGAGGTCATCCACGTGCTGGCCTGTGCCGCGGAATACCGCGACCAGGAAACCGGCAACCACGTCATTCGGGTCGGCCGATTCGCAGGAATCATCGCCCGAGAACTGGGTTGCTCAGAATCCGATTCCGAGCTGATCGAACACGCCGCCATCCTTCATGATGCCGGCAAGATCGGGATCGCCGATTCGATTCTGTTGAAACCGGACAAGCTTTCCCAGGACGAGTTCGCGATGATGAAGCGTCACTGTGAGTTCGGAGAAAAAATTCTCAAAGCCCAACCGAGCGACGAAAGCGAACCGTTTCTTCTCCATTCCCGTCGTCCCGTGACGCGGTCGCCCGTGTTGCGGATGGCATCGGTGATCGCCAAAACACACCACGAACGCTGGGACGGAACGGGCTACCCGGAACAACTCGCCGGCGAGGAAATTCCGATCGTCGGTCGGATCACCGCCGTCGCCGATGTCTTCGATGCCCTCAGCAGTAAACGCTGTTACAAAGACGCCTTGCCGCTGGATCAATGCATCGAAATCATGCGCAAAGAACGCGGCAAACATTTTGACCCCAAGGTCTTGGACGCGTTCCTGTCACGACTGGACGAAGTGACACAGATCGTCGTCAGTTTGGCCGACCAGTGATCTAGGCGTATCCCGCCGCGGAGAGCGACTGAAAAACGATCAACGCCGCGACGTAGGCCAAGACGGTCATGTAGATGAATTGAAAGACCGCCCATCTCCAGCTTCCGGTCTCTCGCTTGGTCACCACCTGTGTCGGCAAACACTGCATCGCCAACACAAAGAACACCAACAAACTCAACCCGGTGGCCGTGGAAAACACCAACGTGCCATCGGGACGTCGTTGCCGCCGCAGCGTCTCGACCAACCCGGCCGGTTCCTCCGCGGCGTCTTCGCCCAAACCGTACACGATCGAAAGCGTTGACACCAAGACCTCACGCGCCGCG
>NZ_JBFHKV010000396.1:0-6880 GCF_041595215.1 Stieleria sp.
CTCGGGGTCTTCGTG
This sequence comes from Stieleria sp., assembly GCF_041595215.1. Classification (NCBI taxonomy): domain Bacteria; kingdom Pseudomonadati; phylum Planctomycetota; class Planctomycetia; order Pirellulales; family Pirellulaceae; genus Stieleria; species Stieleria sp. Next base: position 16 of record NZ_JBFHKV010000396.1, read on the forward strand.
TTCTTTGGCGAGTTCTTCGAGTTCGGGCAACATCGTTTCGCGAAGTGCCATCGATTGTTCGGTCGCCAGTGCGAGCACGGGGTTGGCGTCGACCTCATTGAGCCCGCCGCTGGTCAGCGCGAGGACAACGAACATCACGGCGGCCAAGCCTGCGGCCCAGCGGAGCGGCTGGTTCCAGGGCTGGATGGAAACGCACTGAGTCGCATCGACGCGATGGAGGTGCGTGTTGGCTTCTTCGATTTGAAGCCGTTTGGCCGTCGAATGGGTATCAGACGTTTCGCCGGTGGCGGAGAGGAATTCCAGCGTCGTGATCGATCGGTCTTTCAGATCGAAGTGTTCGTCGATCAGTCGCGCGGCCGCTTGGGCGCTGCGGATCCGCGTGGCACCGATCAGCAATCCGATCAAACCGCCCAACAGGGAAATGGCCAACGCCCATCCCCAGTGCGTGGCGGGCGCTAATATAGCGCGTGTGAGTGCAAACACGAGTGCGGCGGCGGTGCCGATCAGCAAGCCCGATGTCACGCCTTGGGTGACCGAAGCCAGCCAGAGTCGCTTGCGTACCGAATGGGTCAGGGACTCAATGGGGCTCGTCGTCGGCGAGTCGCTGTGACGAGAACTTTGCGAATCGTTGCTCATGTCGGCCTCGAGAATCAACTCAAATGGGCGGTCGGGCGAAAAAGACTCGCTGTCTAGGGTAAGGGAGTCCCACCCACGGGGTCAAGCATCGAAAGCGACAAAATGCCCACGGGTTTCAGGCCCGCCGCTGGCAGCGAAGCCGGCCGCCGGCAGCCCGCTGGGGCGGCGGCACGGGCGATGCAACCGGTTCAGCTTTCGAAATCCGTCCGACCGGGCGGCCCGGGATGGATTCTGCGGCGATGAGAAGCTGTCGTGGTGTGCCAATCGATGGGATGGTGCAACGCTTAGAGCTGAATAAATGTCGATTGACGTGAAACCCTCACGCCTAAACGCCCCAATCAGGTGGGCCAAAACAGTCACTCGCCCCGAGCTGCATGAATCTGAGGAACTTTGACAGCGATTCGTCGTCCAACGTCGACGTTGGAATGTGCCGGGAAAGCCAATTCCCCGGGGTTTTTCGCACCTCAGCCACCCGGATGGGCCGGTGCTGGTTGTCTCATTTCGGCGTTCAGATCGTCACGATCGGCAGGGTCGACCACCGAAAAGTGACTGCATTGACCGTCGGAGCACGCATTTATTTGCGGGTTATTTCGGTCGAACTATACTCGGCACTCGTTTCTCGACCGTCCTCCAGGTCGAGGGACGGCTTGTCATTTTGCCTTGTTTTATTGGGCGGTTTGTTGAACCCGAGATCGCCCGACCCACAACACGATTGTCCACCCCACCGGCCGGTTTGCCGCGGATAGCGAAAGCTAGACGTATGCAGCGAAGCCCCCATGAAGGTCTGGTCTATGACTTCGCGTGAGCGAAAGAACTCAACGTCCAACATTGCTCCCCAGGACGTCATCGAGTCGAACATCATTGAGTCACGTTCTGCCGCATCCGCTGTTTCAGGGCGAAACAAGAAACGACGCTCGTCCAAGCCGCGTGAGTTGCGGCGACGTCGATTGCTCGAATCGCTCGAGCCACGACAGTTGTTGGCCGGTCCGCAACTGATCGGGATTCAGCCCAATGAGGGCGCCCTGATCACCGACGGAACCGTCCGTGATTCGTCGCCGCGCGTGCTGACGTTCGGTTTCGATGAAGATCAGGTCCTGGACTCGACAACGTTTGATGGCATCCAGATCAGTCGCGCCGGAGAGGACGGGCGATTGGGAACGGCCGACGACGTGGCGATCCAACGCGGTCTGGTCACCCTCGGCGACCCCAACCAGAACGAAGTGGTCGTTCGGTTTGCCGAATCGTTGCCCGATGACGACTACCGCATCGAAGTCTACGGATTCGATGACATCGGTCTGGGAATCACCGGGCTTCGCAACACCGCGGGCGAATTGTTTGTCCCCAGCAATCCCGCGCTACGCAGCGAGCGAATCGATTTTAAACTCAGCCTCGGTGCACTGGTCGAGTCGGTGGTTCCCCAACCGGTGATCCGCGACGCCAACGGCCAGCTCCGGCAAAACCGCAATGAGATCGTCGTCTACTTCAACGAGGATCCGCTGTTTGTCGAAGACGATGACAACGGCAATCCCACGATGCGGTCGGCGGAGAACCCGCGTTTCTATCAGCTGCTGTTCACACAAGAGACGGTTCGAACGACCGATGACGAGTTGTTCTTCCCGGACGAAGTGGTCTATGACGAAGCGACCCACACGGCGCGTTTGTTCTTCAGTGGTGACATCAACACCTTGCCGTCGATTGCCGCCGGTGAATTGCACGAAGGCGGAACGTGGCGGTTGCGAATCGGCACCGCCGTGGACGACCGCGTCGATCTGATTCTGCCGCCGCGTCAGTTGTCGGTGCAGCCCACCGCTGTGACCGATTTCCAGCACGAAGGGTTGCGGGTCGAATTCATCCTCAACCAGATCGGCGAAGCGGCCAGCGGGCGCGAAGTCCGATTCGAAAGCACCGGCTCGGGCGGCTTGTCGGTTTCTTTGGACGCCAACAACAACGTCGTGTTCAATTTCGGGCTTGCCGATCCCGCCGTGGATCCGCTGCCGACGGTGGACGAACTCAAAGCCGCCGTTGCGGCCACGCCTTCGGTTGCCGCCGTGCTGGCGGTTCGTTCGGAACGAAATGGCGACGTCAACGACGGTGGCGGATTGGAATTGCCGCGGAGTGTCATCGGTGCGCCCGCGCTGAAGATGACCGCCGTCGGCGACACGCTGTCGACCTCTCTGGACGTTGGTATTTTCGGGCAAGACAACTCGATCACCAGTGTGGTGGTCGCCGAATCGATCGACCCGCAACCGTACCTGATCGAACTGGCCGGCGGAAATGATGATCCCGGACACCGCGACCTTGAATTCGGCGTCGATGGACTGCGCGGTCATATCAATTCGAACTTCGGCCCCGACGCGCTCGATGGCATCACCGAGATCGCCTACAACTTTCAAGGGATTTTTGACAGCCAGGGTTCGACGGACTACTTGAACCAGATCAACGCGCGGCAAAAGACGCGAATTCGTGAAGTGTTGAACCTGTGGGCGGCCGAACTCGGCGTCCAGTTCCGCGAAACACTGAACGAAGGCATCACGTTTGCCGTCGGTGATACCGGCAATCTGCAAGCGCGCCCCAACACCACGCTGGTGCGATTCGGCGCCATCAGTTCCGTTCTCAATGCGTCGCTGCGGATCGATCCGACGTTCGGTGAGTCGGCGATCGTGTTCAGCAATCAAGCGAACTTGAATCTGGACTTCGGCGAGGATTTCACCCGCAAAGCGACCGCGGGCGTCGGCTTCCTGCTGGGGCTCGAGCAGGCTTCGGAGCTGCCACCCCAAACCACGATGGCGCTCGATTTTCTGTTCTTGAACCAGAACATTGACACGCCGCTTGCCGGGGTCGATTTGGAGCCGGTGTTCCCCAGCAACTATGACGTCCAGCACGGGCAATACCTGCACAATCCCGACAGCGTCGACATCGACCTGTATCGATTCGAAGTCAAGTTGGGTGACGAAGACAAGGTCGGGACGTTGACGGCAGAATCCTTTGCCGAGCGTTTGCCCGATAGCAGCCTGTTGGACACCACACTGTCCTTGTTCGAAGAAACGCGGGCAGCGGCGGTTTCGGATCTCGGCTTCGGATCCTCGCTCGGCGTGACGTTTGAAGCCTTGATCACCGGGCGATCGGGTAACGGAACGGAAGTGCGATTCATTCGATCGGACCGAAACTTCGGTGACGACGAAATCCGCGTCAATCGCGTCTTTGACAACTCGGGCAATCCGATCGCCAACGCCGTGTTGCTGGACCTGCCCCGCAAAGGCGTCTTCATCAGCACCGTGACGGCTCAACAGGTCGTCGATGCGATCAACAATGACCCCTTCGCCAGCTCGATCCTGCGGGCGTCGGTCTCGCTGGGTGATCCGGCTTCGGATATCAGCGTCGGCGCCGCGGCTCCCTTGCCGGTCCGGCTGCAAGGTGGTGGTCTGACCAAACTCGCCCAGAACGATGATTACTTCAGCGAAGATTCTCGCATCATCGCGTCGCTCGACGAAGGTGTTTACTACGTCGGAGTCTCCGCCAGCGGCAACGATCAATACGATCCGACGATCCCCGGCAGCGGCTATGGCGGCCGCACCCAGGGCGCGTACGAACTGCACTTGAAATTCGAGCCGTTGGTCGACGAAGTGGACGTGATCCGCGACCGAGACAGCAGCCGCGTCGGAGTTCCGGGGACGCCCTTGGACGGTGACGGTGACGGGAAACCCGGCGGCGCGAACAATTTCTGGTTCCAAACGCGGCCCGAGCACCGGATCCTCAACTTTACCGACGACGGCGACGCGGTTGTCCCCCGTCAAACGATCACGATCGTGTCCGGTACCGGTATCGTTCGGACTTACGAATTCGTCCCCAGCGGCGGTCAACCGATTCCCGGCAACGTTCCAGTCTTCTACAGCGACGGCACCAGCGGCTTCCCGACGCCCGGTGGCAACTTGGCTTCGGCGTTGGCCTCGGCAATCAATTTCCGCCAAAACGAAACCGGCGTGTCGGTCGTGCGGGTCGGTACCGGATTGGAATTCACCGGCGAGCGTCGGATCGCGTTGTCCAACGGATTCCGCGCAGCAGTCGCGATCGGTCGCAACATCTTCGTCGACAAGACCGCCGGGCCGAACGCCGACGGCAGCTTGGAAAATCCGTTCAATAATATCGCCAATTCGGACGTCGCCAACGCGTTTGGTTCGGCAATCGAAGGCGACATCGTTCGCATCGTCGGCAACGGCGGTCTGGACGGTCTGGTGGAAACCGAAGTCGATAACTTCAGCTACAAGATCGGTCTGACCGATGTCGGCGGCCGATCGCTCGAGGACGGCCGCACGATGGACGTTCCCCGCGGTGTCACGACGATGATCGACGCCGGGGCAATCTTGAAACTCCGCGGCTCGTACATCAACGTCGGCAGCAGCACCTTGCAGGTCGACCGCAGCGGCGGCGCACTGCAAGTGCTCGGTGCACCCCGGTTGGTCGGATTAAGTTTGGAAGGCGATCCGGTTTCGACGACACTGATCAGCGATGTCGATGCGGGGCTGGAAGGCTACGATGACGGCAGCGTGATCTTCACCAGCATCCGAGATCGGATGGCCGATGCCGATGCCGCTGGGGACAGCCCGACCTCGAAAGCCGGTGACTGGGGCGGATTGATTTTCCGTCGCGATTTGGACCAGTTCGAAGGCCGCCGCGATCTGGAAGACGAAGGGATCTTCCTGCAGCGCGTCAATCACGCCGAGATCCGGTATGGCGGCAGCAGCAATGTGTTGATCGATTCGGTGCAACAGTTGGTCAACCCGATTCTGGTGATCAACCTGCGGCCGACGATCACGTTCAACGAAATCACCTTCAGCGCCGATTCGGCCATCAGTGCATCGCCGGACAGTTTCGAAGAAACGTCTTATCAGGCACCACGGTTCCAACAAGCCGGCGAGTTCACCGCCGATTACGACCGGATCGGGCCGGAGATCTACGACAACCTGTTGGTGGAAAACACGGTCAACGGCTTGTTCGTGCGGGTCCCGACGACCGCCACGCAAACTCCCCGCGCGATGACCGTTTCGGGACGATTCGATGACATCGACGTGGTGCACGTGTTGCCGGAAAACCTGGTCATCGCCAGCAAGCCCGGTGGATCGATCACCGACGGATTTGCACCGTCACTCGCGCTCGTCTCGGCCCGTCAGTTGCCCGGCGGATCGCTGGCGGCAGGCACCTACCTGTACAAGATGACGTTCGTCGACGATGACGGATTCGAATCGCTGGCCAGCGCCGATCAATTCAGTTTTACCGTCAGCGACGACGACAGCAGCGTGGAATTGACGGCGTTGCCGCTGATCAGTCGCGGCAACGATTATGTGTCGCGGCGTCTGTACCGCGCCGAAGCGTCAGCCAATCCGGAATTCCGCCTGGTCGCGGATCTGGGCGCCAGCTCGGCATCGTTCATCGATGACCTGGCCCTGGACGCCGGCACGGAGGGTTTGGTCACCTTGGATTTGAACCGAACCGGCACGCGTGGCCGTTTGGACGGTTCGTTGGTGATGGATCCGGGCATCGTGATGAAGCTCAGTGGTGCACGGATTGAACTGCAACCCGGCGCCGTGATGCTGGCCGAGGGTGACGGCAGCAACCCGATTGTGATGACCAGTATTCGCGACGACCGATTCGGCGCCGGCGGCACCTTCGACACCAACAACGATGACGGCTCGCCTGTCTTCCAAGCCCCCAGCCACGGCGATTGGGCGGGGATTTACGCCGGCCCGACTTCCTCGATCAGCATCGACAACGGCGTGATCTCTTACGCCGGTGGCATCAGCTTGATCGAAGGCGGTGAGACGATCGGCTTCGTCCCGTTGCAGCTGCAACAAGCCGACGGACGAATCACCAACAGCCGATTCGAGTTCAACGACAGTGGCCAAGACGGTGCCGGACCGCTGGGCCGCTTCGGTCGACTGGCCGTTGCCCCCTCGACGATCTTTATCCGCGGCAGCCAGCCGATCATCGTCGGCAATACCTTCATCGACAACGACGGATCGATCATCGATATCGATGTGGATTCGCTGACCGGCGATCGGGTGATCGATACCGGACGCGAGACCGGGTCGATCAACCGCATCAGCGAGCTGGACGACAACTTCGGGCCGATGGTTCGGTTCAACCGATACGACGACAATGATCTGCCGGGACTGGACCAAATCACCGGCATGGAAATCCGTGGCGGCACCTTGGCCACCGAAAGCGTTTGGGA
>NZ_JBFHKV010000397.1:0-6860 GCF_041595215.1 Stieleria sp.
GCGTTGCCGATCCGTGGTTCGGCCGTGATCGTCTTGGGCAGCACTGCGCCCAGGCGAGAGACATCGACGACGTGCTCCATCTCCCTTGCGTAGCCGAAGGTTCCCGAGGCGACCATGATCGGATTGGGCAGCGTCATCCGGCCCAGGGTGGTCGACAAATCCATGGTTTGCGTTGCAGTCATAAGCCTTCGGTTACAAGGGTGTCGCAGGCGTCTTGTGAATCAATCGACGATCGATTTCTGTCATCAGAACGTCCGCCACCTTCTGTTTGGTGCCTTCGACGCGGGCGATGACTTCGCCGGCGGTGTCCAGCAATTCGACATCGTTGACATCGGAATCCATCGCAATGGGACCATTGCTGATGATCATGTCGCAGTGTTTCTTTTCCAGCTTGACCGTCGCACGGAATCTGCGGTCGTTGGTTTCCAATGCAAATCCGACGACCCACTGATCGTCACGTTTGGTTTGTCCCAGCGTCGCGACGACGTCGGGGGTTTCGATCAGTTGCAGCGTCAGCGGGCCGCCGGTCTTGGCGATCTTTTGTGTCTCGACAATTTTGGGCATGTAGTCACAGGGTGCCGCGGCGCCGATCGCGCCGTCACATCGGGCGAACCACTCTTGACTGGCCGCCAGCATTTCGTCGGTCGTGACCACCGGGATCACTTGGGCGGCCGCCGGGTAAATGGTGGGAACCGGGCCCGAGACGATGACGACTTCATGCCCCAATTGCAACGCCGCGGTGGCCAACGCCGCACCCATCCGTCCGCTCGACGCGTTCGAGATGTAGCGAACCGGGTCGAGATACTGGCGGGTCGGCCCCGACGTGATCAGAATCTTTGCCACGTCGACTATTCCAGGGTTTGGTCAAGCAATTGATTGAGCTGCTCAGTCGACATCTCCATTTTGGCAGCGGCGAGCGCAAAGAGACGTTTTTCGCTCTCGTCTAAAACGCCGTCGGCGGCCATCATTCGCACCAAGTCGATCATCAGCTCCTTGCGGCCTTCCGGGTCGCGGGGCAGCTCCAACGCCGCGTCGTCGCCCAGCCCGTATCGGATCGCGCGGTTCAATTCCGCTTCGCCCAACCCGAGTTCGTGGCAACGTTCGGCGACAAACGCGACCTCCCGTTCGCCGATCGTCCCGTCGGCCATCGCCATCACGACGAGGTTGCGTAGCTGGCGCATTCGATCACTGAAATGTTTCTCGCTCATCCCCAAATCGTAACTCTCCCGGTCCCGACTGCCTAGCGAGGCAGTGCAGTTTCCGATGTCACCCTTCTGGCAGGAGGGGTGAGCGGAGCGAGGGGAGCCGATCAGGCACGTTCGGCGTCTGGCGCCATCGGCTTGACGCCGTTTCAGGCCCCCGATTGTGAAAAGCGGAAAGATTGCCCGGCTGCGGGCCAGATCGATCATGACAGCACCGCTGAATCTTTGTTAACCCGATTGAGTGGGTGGGCAAAACGATTCATTGGATGCGATTGGACGTCATGGGAATTCTTCAGATGGGTAAGACACGTAACGCAAAGAGTTTGGGGAGAACAGGCCTTGCAGCTCTCGCGATCGGGTTGATTTGCAGCGGGGCGTTGCCGTCGGGCGTCGCGATGGCCGAAACGCCGCTATGGCAATTGGGCATTCCGACCTTTTCTGGCAAGAAGCCCGAGGAGCAGGCACAGGCGGGCCCATCGTTTCATTTTCCGCCCCCGACTTCGGAGATCGCTCAGCTGCCCGCCGGTGCGACCGGACCGCTGAAACAGCCCGGCAGCATTGAACAGCCCGGGCCGACAGAACGGTCAATCGCGGATGTCCAGCCGGCGGCTTACCAAATCAACTCGGGCACAGTCCTATCAGGCGCAACGGCGGCGGTCGTTTCTCCAGGCCTGCCGATGCCGCCCTTGCCCGCGGCGGCGCAGCTCGATTTGCCGGTCGCCCCGGCCGGCACGGCCCTTCCCGTTCCGCCGGCGGCCGATCCGTCGACACCGATCGGCCAGGCGCTTGCGACGGGCGCGGCCGTGGAATCGGCTCCGTTGGCCGAAGAAACTGCGTCGTGGTACGAAATCCCTTGGCGGTGGGTCACCCGCGGTTGGAAAAACCACGCCGAGCTGGGTCTCGATGGCAGCAGCGGCAACTCGCGGACGCTGGCCTTGCAAACTGGGTTGGAAATGAAACGCAAGACCGAACGCTACACGTTGGGGATCGATTTCGATTATCGCAAGGCGACCAATCGCGGGTTGACGACGGAAGACAACGGCCGGTTGAACCTGGACTACGACCGGCTTTTCCAGGATTCCAAGTGGTCGGCGTTTGGAAAGTTTGGGGCCGAATGGGACCAGTTCAAAGCGTTCGATTCGCGGCTGAATCTCAATAGCGGTCTGGGCTACCACTTCATCCGAACCGACGACGCGATGTTTGCCACTCGTTTCGGTGCAGGTGCTTCCAAAGAAATCGGCGCGCCGGACGACGACTGGAAACCGGAAGCGGTGTTTGGGGCCGAAGGGGAATACCAGCTCAACCGCTACAACAAGATGAAAGCCAAGGTGGACTACTTCCCGGCCTGGGAAGATTTTTCCGATTACCGGGTTGTCAGTGACGTCGCCTGGGAAATCCTGCTCGACGACACCGACAATCTGTCGTTGAAATTGGCGTTGACCGATCGCTACGACAGCACGCCGCAAGGTGCCAAGCCGAACGACGTTTACTATTCGCTGTTGTTGCTGGTCAAATTCTGAGCCTTCGATCTGGTGGCGTCGGCTAGATCAGTTTGGTTTGGCCCGGGATGGCGAACGACGGCTCGGGACGCGGGCCGTTGTAATCGAAATCGTTGGGGAACAGATCCAGCTGAGACTCGTTGGTCAGGAAGTCCCAGGTCACCTTTTGCCCGGTGTACGCAGCGACGCGTCCGAGCACGGCGGTCATCGAGCTGGTGGCCGTTTCCTTGAGCTCGACGATCGGGTCACCGGCACGGATCGAATCGACCAAGTCTTTGTGCTCTTGACGATAGGCGGACTGGATATCGCCTTTCATCGACCACACTTCGTTGCCGTCACGGTCTTTGATCGACGCGCCTCCGTTGCTGCCGTAGATCGTTGCAGTGCCCTCGGATCCGAAGATCTGGTTGCTGACATCGCTTTGCGATCCGGGGATTTGTCGGCACATGAAGGAGACTTGTCGGTCACCGGAATAGGCGTAATCGATGGAGTTGCTGTCCCACATCTCGCTACCTTCGGGACGGGTGAATCGGCCGCCGCTTCCGTAAGCCGATTCGGGTGGTCCCTGCATGACCCAGTTCATCACATCGATGTTGTGCACGGCCTGTTCGGCGATCTGGTCCCCGGAGAGCCAGATAAAGTGCATCCAGTTGTAGATTTGGTATTCGGTATCCGACATGCCTTCTTTGCGTGTCTTGTGCCAGATGCCGGTGCTGCAGTAGCGGGCGGTCATGTTGATGACGTCGCCGATGGCGCCTTCGTGGATCTTGCGAATCGCTTCGACGTAGTTCGTTTGGCGGCGGTACTGGGTGCCGGTGACGATTGCGGTTTTATTGGCGATCGCTTTGTCGTGGGCCTGCAGACAGATTCGATAGCCGGCCGGATCGACACAGGACGGTTTTTCGGCGAACACGTGCTTGCCTGCGTCGACGGCTTCCATCACGTATTGGGGCCGGAATCCCGGGGGGGTGGTCATGATGACCAGGTCGATTTCGGGGTCGTCCAGGATGCGTTTGTAGGCATCGATGCCGACGTAGTTTTTGTCGTCGCGTACGGCCACCTTGTCGCCGAATTGTTTTTGCAGCCGACCCAGGACACGTTGTTTGTTGGCATCGACGTCTGCCGTGGCGACCAGTTGGATGTGCTCGTTGATGGTCATCGTGTCGCTGAGCGCCCCGGTGCCGCGACCGCCCAGGCCGACGATGCCGATTCGGACCACGTCGTTGCTGCCTTGATCTTTGGGCTCGGCCCCCCGCACGGCACGCGGCAACATCGCGGCGCCGGTGATTCCGGCTGAAACGGCCGAACCCTTTTTCAAGAATTGACGTCTCGACGACGTGGAATCCTGGGCTCGGGGCGTCGATTGATTATTGTCGAAATCGGTCATTGGAATGTTCCTGAGGTGGGGTAACGTGTCGCCGGGACAAATGGAACAATCCCGGCGGGTGGGCGATCGAGCTAATAGTGTAGTAGCCGCCTGCTGCGGAATGTTGACTCGGTTTCCGCCGACCCGTGACAGAAAAAACAAAACTGATAGACTTTCCCCCATGACCGAACACAAACCTACTGATTCTCAGAACCCGATGGTCGCTCCGTCGCGGGCGATTCGACCCCATGGTACCACCGAAAGCCGCAAAATTGCAGCCATGGCGGCGCGTGTGGCCTTGGATAACAACGGCAAAGACGTCGTCGTCATCGACGTTTGTGGACAGTCGGCGGAATTCGACCTGTTCGTTCTGGTGACCGGCCAAAGTCGACGGCAATTGCACGCCATCAGCGAGCAAATCGACGACGCGCTGGAAAAAGGCATGGGCGAAAAACGTGACGGCATCGAAGGCTATGACGAGAGCCGCTGGATCGTCTTGGACTACGGCAGCGTCGTCGTCCACCTGTTCGATGAAGAGACGCGGGAGTTCTACGACCTGGAATCTCTCTGGGCCGACGGGACTGCCATCCCACTCTCTGAGCTGGGTATCGAGCAGGCCGACTGATCCTCCGCTTTCCTCCCTACTTTCTGGTCCGCAGACGCGATTGAGTCGCGCTCGTGGCACGTTCTGGCAATCACAATGCACTTCCCTTCATTGTTCACCGGTCGCTTTTCAGACGCACTCTCGCGATGTTCCTTTGCGTCGCAAATCGATGACCCGGATCGATACGCCGCCATGATCCGGCCCGCGGGGAACCCCAAGTTCGGGGACTATCAAGCCAACTGCGCGATGCCGATCGGAAAATTGGTCGCCGATTCCAATCCCCGTCAGGTGGCCGCGGAATTGATCGAGCAGCTGCAACTCGATGACATTTGCGAAACGCCCGAGATCGCCGGCCCGGGATTCATCAACCTGAAGCTCAAAGACAGCTTCTTGCAGGACCGTCTGGCGGAGATGCTGGCCGACGACCGCTGCGGCGTCACCCCGGTCGCCTCGCCCAAGAAAATCCTGATCGATTACTCGTCGCCCAACGTCGCCAAACCGATGCACGTGGGGCACATTCGCACCACCGTGATCGGAAACTGTTTGGCCAAGACACTTCAGTTTCTCGGCCACGAGGTGATCACCGACAACCACCTCGGTGACTGGGGCACGCAGTTCGGCAGCATCATCTACGGTTACAACCATTGCGGTGACCCCGAGGTCGTTCGCCAGGACCCGGTGCCGGAATTGGCCAAGCTGTATCGCATCGTGCATCAGCTGATGGGCTATCACAAAGCGATCAAGAACGTGCCCAAGTACGAAGCCGAAATTGCGCGTTTGGAGGATCTGCACGCGGCGGCGCAACAGGAAGCCGAAGGATCCGAGGGAAAAGAGGCCAAGAAGAAACGAAAGGCCGCCGAATCGCTGGCCAAAAAAGTGGCGTCGGCGCGAGCCAAATTGGAATCGGCTCGGGCGACGATCGCAGCGACCGACGCGGATCCTGTGATGAAACAACGCGCCGAAGCGCACGCTGACATCGGCAAAGCCGTCTTGGATGAAACGTCGAAACTGCACGCCGACGATCCGGAAAACATCGCGCTCTGGGAACAGTTCCTGCCGCACTGCAAAGATGAAATCAACCGCATCTACTCGCGGCTCAACGTGACCTTCGATCACACCTTGGGCGAGTCGTTCTATCACCCGATGCTCGGTGAAATCGTCGACGATCTCAAACAGCGAGGTTTGGCCAGCGAAAGTGACGGCGCGATCTGCGTGTTCTTGGACCAGTTCGACGCGCCGATGATCATTCAGAAGAGCGATGGTGCGTACCTCTATGCCACCACCGATCTGGCCACCCTCCGCTACCGCCAAGAAACGTTTAATCCGGACGAGGTGTTGTATGTCGTTGACGCTCGGCAGAGTGAACACTTTGAAAAACTGTTCGCCGTCGCCGAAGCGACGAAACTGATCGATGCCAAACTGGTACACGTCAGTTTTGGGACCGTGCTCGGTGAGGACGGGCGGCCGATGAAGACGCGGAGCGGAACCTTGATTGGTTTGGAAAGTCTGTTGGATGACGCAGTCGAAGCCGCCTATCAAGTCGTCTGCAATCCCGATCGGTTGGTCAAATTGGATCCTCCTATGGATGACCAGGAGAAACGTTTGGTGTCCGAACGCGTCGGCATCGGAGCGATCAAATACGCCGATCTGTCGCACGATCGAACCAGCGACTACAAATTCAATCTCTCCAAGATGGTCGCACTGTCGGGCAACACGTCGACCTATGCCCAGTACAGTTTTGCACGTACGACCAGCATTTTGCGTCGAAACGAGGTGACCGAAGCCGACGTGGTCGAGCGAATCCAAGCCGCCGGCATCACGTTCACGCATGCGGCCGAACGGGCGCTGGGATTGCAATTGTTGCAATTTCAGGAAGCGCTTCAGAACGTCTATGAAGACTACCGGCCCAACCACTTGGTCGATTACGTCTATTCGACCGCCGAAGCATTTTCGAAGTTCAATGATCAGTGCCACGTGCTCAACGCCGAGACCGATGCCATTCAGAACACGCGTCTGGCGTTGGTCGTCCTGACCGGCCGTGTGATCAAGCAAGCCTTGGAATTGCTCGGCATCGAAGTCGTCGAGCGGATGTAGCTGGACCCGCAGCTAATCGTCTAACGTAGCTCAATTTTCGGGTAGTGGACGAGGCGACGAGTCCTTGCCAATCTGACTACAGAGGACTCGTCGCC
>NZ_JBFHKV010000398.1:0-6857 GCF_041595215.1 Stieleria sp.
CTACCACTACAAATCGATCTCCAGCAACAGTCGCGGCAGACTGCGCCCGATGTATGAACGGGTCTTCAATCACTACCACAACCGCAGAGGCATGGAAGCTCCCTACACCGAGCAAGCCGCATTAAAACTCCGCCAAAGTCAGTCGGAGACGCGCGAGGCGTCGAACCGACGTGATGCGAACGAGCGTGATGCGAACCAGCGTGATGCGAACCAGCGTGATGCGAACCAGCGTGATGCGAACCAGCGTGATGCGAACCAGCGTGATGCGAACCAGCGTGATACGAACCAGCGTGATGCGAATTCACGCCGCGACCGTCGCCGCCGCCGATCGGCAGCCTCGCATCTGGATACCCTGATGTATGCCGGTCATCCGGCTGACCTCCAACCGATCAATTAGCAACCCTGCCGTCGCGGCGTTTCGTTAAGAACCATCATCCGGGGTTAGATCAAGGGACTCGTGGAGGCCTCAAAGCATCTGCCGCACATCGGACGCATGCGTCGGGAATGCGAACAACGTCGACTTGATATCCGTCGCTGTCAAACCAAACTTCATGGCCAGTGCGAACAAGTTAATCGTCTCGTCCGCCGCCGGACCGATCAGGTGTGCCCCGAGGATACGATCACTGTCTTTGTCGATCAGTACTTTGTACCCGCCACAAGGTTGGTGTGTTTTGCGGACCGAACCCGATGACGACGTGTCTTGATGATGAACGACAACATTGTGCGATGCTTCTGCTTGGTGTTGTGACATCCCCACCGATGCGATCGGCGGAACGGTAAAGGCGACTTTCGGAACCTGTCCATAGTCTGGCCGCTCTTGCGGGTGTTCGGCGAACAGGTTTTTGACGACGACGCGAGCCTCTTCGTTGGCAACCGGAGTCAGGCGAGGTTTTCCCGTGTCAGCGCAGTCACCGGCAGTAAAAACGGACGGGTTGGACACGCTTCGCATCAGTGAATCGACCTTGATGCCATCGTCGCCGAACGCAACGTTCCCGGCTTTCAGATTCAAGCTGCCAAGATTCGGCACACGCCCCGCCCCGTGAACCACCAGATCGGCCTGCAGGGTCTCGTCATTGCGATCGGCATGCCCGTATCGCACGACGAACGACCCCGCATCGCCTGGGGAGATCTCGGCGACCTCCGCATTGGTTCGGACGTCCATTCCACGCGACTTCCCGTATCGGACCAACTGCTTGACCAAGTCTGGATCAAAGGGCGATAGCACCCCGTCGCCGCGTTCCAGCACGATCACCTCGGCACCGCAGCGGGCCGCCACGCACGCAAACTCCATGGAGATATAGCCGCCTCCGATGAAGACCATGCGCTGGGGAATCGATTCCAGTTCGAGGAATTCGTCACTGTGAATTGCCAGCTCGCCACCGGGGACGTCGAGCGATCGAGGGTGGCCCCCGACGCCGACAAAAATGCGATCACTCGATAGTTGGTGTTCACCGACACGGATGGTCGTCGGATCGACAAATGACGCCTCTCCATGAAAGGTTGTGATCCCGCGTTTTTGGAACGACGCTTCACTATGTTCCAGCACCGGTTCGGTGAATTCACGCTTGAATTCCAATAGCTTGGCCCAGTTGACACGAACGCCATCGGATTCGATGAACTTGTCCAGTCCGCCGCGCGTCCGATCGATCAAATCAGCAGCGTTGGTGTAGACCTTTTTCGGGTTGCACCCGCGTAGCGCACAGGTGCCGCCAAATCCTCGCGATTCGATGACCGCGACACGTTTGCCATCGTCTGCGGTCTTCTTCGCTACCGTTGACGCGGACGGACCGGTTCCGATCGCAATGAGGTCAAACCGGTTTGTGCTCATCACAGTGGAGTCTCCAGTCGGTGGGTGAATCAAGTCGCGTCCAGAATCAATCGCTTACGGTATCAATCAGATAAGCTCTCAAATCTCAAATGCACGCAGTAACTTAAATGCACGCAGTGTGCCAAAGCACTCGGCACAAGTTTTGCTATGGGTCGCCCGTCATCGTCCTGTTGGTGTTGTTGCCGATGGGCCGACTTCAAACCCGTGGCGTCAAGCACGGCACTGCAACCTTTGATCGCAAATTCAGGAAACCTGCTGTGAGAACCTCTCGAGACTTCATGCATGCATTGTTGTTGACGTTCGCCGCCACGCTCGGCTTCGTCCTGGCAGGCTGCGACGGCAAAGAACCGTTGTTAGAGATGGAAACCGCGGACGGCGAAGTGGAGGTCCAACGTGATCGCGAAACGGGCGACGTGGACGTCGAGGTGGTCGATTAGCAACCAACCGCCCGCAAGCCAGCGGGCAGACCCTTACGAAAACCGCGTTGCCCAAACAGCTGGTCAAGTTCTTCGACATTGGTCCACAACGTGCACGATGTCGTTTGGGCCGCTCGGCGAGGCGGCATTGTTCAGACACTCAATAAGGGGACAACAACATGAATTGGGATCAAATCCAAGGCAAGTGGAAACAAGTCAAGGGTCAGGCGCAACAGAAGTGGGGCAAACTGACCGAAGACGAACTCGATCGCATCGATGGCAAACGCGAAGAGATGGTCGGTGTCGTGCAAGAACGATACGGCATCGCCCGCGATGAAGCAGAACGCCAAGTGCGAGAGTTCGAGTCCTCTTGCAATTGCTAGCCACTAACCGCAATTCCACAGGGTCCAAAAGTACACAGCGTTTGGGCCCTGTGACCTCTTCTCTGCTGTGTGTGACAAACGACTCTCAGAGCGTAAACAGAAGTACCAAAGCCATGGAAACTGCAATTCACACTTTGTTGGCGACCACCGCGATCGCTTGCATGACAGTGACTGCCGCGGTTGCCCAAGAATCCGAGACCAAGGAACGCCAACGCGTTCAACGGCGTTCCGCAGACGCCGGAAAACTCGATGAGAAGACTCGTGGTGCGAACATCCGGGTCAGTCAACTCATGGGTTACAACATCCAGAATTCGCAAGGCGAGAGCGTCGGTGAAATCAAGGATATCGTGATCGATTCCCGGACCGGCAAAGTCAAGTACGCCGCGGTGACCTACGGCGGTTTCATCGGTTTGGGGAACAAACTGTTTGCCGTGCCGTTCGAAGCGTTCAAAGTACAAGTCGATCCAGACGAAATCGGTGATGATGATATCGATGCGGATGACTACGTGCTTGTGCTCAACGTCACGCAGCAACAACTCGAAGGCCAAGAGGGCTTCGACGAAGACAATTGGCCCGACATGGCTGACAGCCAGTGGGCTCGCGAGTTGGACAAGCGTTACGGCGTTAACCGCAACGAAGACGCAAAAGAACGAATGAAGCGACTCAATCGCGAGTCCAACAACGAGTAGAGTCAGCCAGAAGACACAACCGGATTTGCAGCTTGGTGACGACAAGGCTGCCGCGGACCAAGCGTTCGCGGCAGCCTTCGTCAATTCTGCCACCGCGATTTCGCGTCGACAACGATTTCAAACCCGGTTGGCACTGACCGCGCAACCCGCTGCAGCGAACTTGTGGGAATGATCGCCGCCGTCTAGACTTGATACTGCTGGCAATCAGCCCGCAAGTCGCCAATAGGCGATTAACTTTTCCATTTGAAGCCTGACGCCGGCAGCGGATAGCCATGACCGATAACGCTCGCGACATTTCCGTTGCTGAAATGAACCCCGAGCAGTTGCCGGTCGCGGAGCACGAGAGTGATCGGATCGATCGTCGATTTCTTGATGGGTTGCGACGATCCCGCGGTGGTCATCGATCGGATGGCCGATTCCGCGACGAGAATTGTTTCGCTGTCGATCACCGAAGGCGGCTACAACGTCGACGCCGAAACCGGCGAATTTGACGCGTCCAATCCCGACGCCCGGCACGACGTCGATCATCCGTCACAACCAAAGCTGGTGTTCGGATACTTGACCGCGGCGCTCCGGAAACGTCGTGATAGCGGATTGCCGGCGTTCACAGTTCAGTCCTGTGACAA
Organism: Stieleria sp.; assembly: GCF_041595215.1. Taxonomy (NCBI): domain Bacteria; kingdom Pseudomonadati; phylum Planctomycetota; class Planctomycetia; order Pirellulales; family Pirellulaceae; genus Stieleria; species Stieleria sp. The sequence continues at coordinate 3,943 of NZ_JBFHKV010000398.1, forward strand.
CATTCAGCACAACGGCGACTTGACACGGAAAATGCTGGTCGGATTTGCTCGCCTGCAAGACTCCGAACTGGCCGCCTGGATTGATTCAGAAGTCCGCTTTCCCAACGCGATGGTCGATCGGATCACGCCGGTGACGACCGATGCCGACATCGAGTATCTGCGAACGGAGTTCAACGTCGACGACCAGTGGCCGGTTGTCTGCGAGCCCTTTTGCCAATGGGTCATCGAAGACCACTTTTCGGCGGGCCGCCCGGATTGGCAGAACGTCGGCGTGCAATTCTGCTCCAATGTCACGCCGTATGAAGAAATGAAATTGCGGCTGCTCAATGCCGGCCATTCGGTGCTCGGGATTCTCGGCAGCGTTTACGGTTACCAAACGATCAACGAGTGTATCCACGACGATCTGTTTCGCGATTTCCTGAGACAGTTCTTTGACGTGGAGGCGACGCCCGTACTCGATGCCGTGGAAGGGATCGACTTGGACCAGTACAAGGCGACGTTGATTGAACGGTTTGGCAATCCCAACATCCGTGACAACCTGGCCAGGATTTGTCTGGAAAGTTCCAGCAAGCTGCCCGTCTTCCTGATCCCCACCATCTGCGAAAATCTCACCAAGGGGGGCAGCATCCGTTATGCGGCACTCGTGATCGCGGCGTGGTGCTATTACAGCGAGAAACACGCCGATCGCCACGGCCAACCACTCGATGTGACCGATGGGCTGAAAGAAAGTTTGCACGAGGCAGCGAAAGCCACTCGCGACGACCGGTTGTCGTTTCTGAGAATTCAACAGGTCTTCGGCGACCTCGCCGACAACGAGCGGTTTGCGCAGACTTATCTGGAGATGCTTGACCGGATGGACCGCACGCCCGACGTCAGCGAACACATGCGGGCGGTGCTCGGTGATGCCGGCGGTGCCTCTTAGACTCAAACGCACCGCGGCCCGTAGGCTCACGCCAAACGGCTGATTCAATCGACAAGCCGTTGGCAATTTTTTTTCCAATTTGCGTGCCACGGTTTTTACGGTGCCGGAGTAGATATAGTGGACTGACTTGAAGCCCACGATGCCTAATTTCGCAGACAAGAGCGAAAGCCTGGTGACGCCCAAGGTCTGACCCAGCAGATGCTTCTGGCGGTTTTTCCGGCCATCGGTTGCCGGGAAAAGAATGACTTCGGATCAATTCAACCCGTTTTGGCAATTGGAGCATGACATGCTTTGGACGACATCCCGTCTTTTCTTGGTCGGTGTCGTAGCGGCGACGTTCGGTTTCGTAGCGTTGACGCTCGAGGCCGTCGCGAATGCGGAACCGCTGCGATATCGAATTGCGCCCGACGAGGTGGTCCCATATACGGTCACCATCACGGCGGACACGCCCAGCTCGGTCGAAACCATGCAAGGGGTCATTGTCTTTACCGGAAAGCAAACCGAGGGCGAAACGATGACCGTTGAGTACAGCGGTGGATTAAGCAAATCTGTTAAATCGAAATCGTCCGGCAGCGGTCCGCGAAGAGGCGGGTTTGGACCGCGTCCGGGCGGCCCTCCGATGCCGCGCGGTCCGTTTGATCGCCCCGATTTTCAAGGACTCGCTCAGTCCACCAGTACCTTGGTCTTGACCAGCACCGGCGGTGTGGAGAGCATGCGAGGTGACTCGCAGTTGCCGTTCCTGTTGGGCAATCTTTCCTTGTTGCCCTTTGACGTACTCCCCGAGCAAGAGACTCGGAAATGGCAGGACGGAAGCGGTCTGACCATCACCTCACGTTCTTCAAGTAACTCCCGCTTCGGTCCGAGGTTTGGCCCCTTCGCCAATGACCAAAACGAAACGGTCAAAACCGGCGGCGGGGAAACAGCCAGCTACGAGATTCAAAGTGAAGCTGGGAATCTGGTGACGATTCGCAAAACCTATTCTCTGTCCTCGCCGGCGGCAAACAGCGAGGAAACCGGATTTGAGATGAACGGAACGGGTACCTGGGTCTTTGATCGCCAACGCGGCGTCACCGAATCAATGCGTTTCAAGGTCGATCTGACCATCCAATCCAAGAACACCGATGTCAAAATCCCGGTGACGGTGGCTTACGATCGGATGTCCGACGAAGCCTATGCCGCACACGTCAAGGCGCGACAGGACCGCATCGCAGAACTCCAACAGCGGACGGCTGAACGAAATGCGAAACAGGCAGCGGCAGCCAAAGAACAGGAAGGCAAGCCGTTGACCGGTCAGGTGAAACGCGAAGTGATGGCCGATTTGAATTCGTCGCAATGGCCAACCATTGCGAACCGACTGAGACGCATGAAGGGGTACAAGCCGCATCCGAACGACTTTGATGTTGCGATGCGGGTGAAAGAGTTGCAAACGCACAAGGTGATCGGCGTCAGCATGGCCGCCAAGAATCTTTGGAAAGGGATCGAACCCGTCGTCGAGGCGGCCGGTTCATCGCCTCCGCCAGCCAACACGAGCAACCCGTTTGCGACGGCGAACGAAAAGATGGACGAGGGACGCGGCATGCGCCAGTGGAGTGACAGCACGGGAGCCTTCCGGGTGGACGCCCAATTCGTTCGTGTGGACGGACCAAATGTCGTTTTGCAACGCGCGGACGGAAAGGAGTTGAGTGTTCCGATCAGCCGACTCAGCACGGCCGACCAAGCTGTTGTCAAAGCGATTGAGTCGCAGTAGCGCGCGCGGATTCCTTTGGTACGGAAAGTGTTAGCGGAACGGCGCGAGCCGTCCGGTGGTAGCGTGAAAACACGTTGAAGGACCGGAGGGCTCGCGCCCTGCCGCTAACAACAACTGCAGGCGTTAGCGGAACGGCGCGAGCCGTCCGGTTGTAGCTTGAAAACACGTTGAAGGACCGGCGGGCTCGCGCCCTGCCGCTAACAACAACTGCAGGCGTTAGCGGAACGAGCGAGCCGTCCGGTTGTA
>NZ_JBFHKV010000399.1:0-6845 GCF_041595215.1 Stieleria sp.
CCCCTGCCCCCCTCTACGACAGGCCATTGGCACCGACACAAGCGGCAAACCGCCCAAGGGGAATGCATATCCATAGCTCGGGGCAAGCGAACCGAGCATTTGCGAGGGTTGCGCTGGACCGCTAAAACGTTGGTGTTGACACTCTGTTCGGTTTACGCGACTTCGCTTCCTTTTGATTTCCATCACCGCTCGGCCTCGCTTCAGCCGAGACAGGATGGGTCGTGAGGAACCTGGGCGGACGGAAGATTGAAAATTGAAAATGCAAATTTGCAATTGGAAGTTTTCAATTTTCAATTTTCAATCTCTTGCTCCGTGTCCTGCAATGGGAAAACGGGCGCCAGGCATTTCAAGAATGAAACCAGCGCAAAGGAAGAAGATCGTCAACCCCGAACTTTTTGCAGCCCAGGGTTGCGCTGCCCCAGGAACCTCTGGGCCGCCTTAATACTTCCGCGGCGTCACGGTGCCTTGGACTCGGCTGGGCAAGCCCTGAATCCGCAAGAAGCCTTCGGCGTCATCTTGGTTGTACGACCCGCCGCCTTCCATCGTCGCGATTTCGGCGTCGTACAAGCTGTTCGGACTGCTTCGTGAGTCGACCGAGATGTTGCCCTTGTACAGCTTCAGCGTGACTTCGCCGGTTACGATTGCTTGGGCTTGCTTGATGAACGACATCAGGGCGTCCATCTTGGGCGTGTACCAGAATCCGTAATACACCATCTCGGCGACTTCCGGAGCGAGCCGATCACGAAGGTGCATCAGGTCGCGGTCCATCGTCAATTGCTCGACATACATCAACGCGTCGTACAGGATCGTCATGCCGGGCGACTCGTAGACGCCACGGCTTTTCATTCCAACGAAACGGTTCTCGATCATGTCGATTCGACCGATGCCGTTTCGACCGCCGATGTCATTGAGCCGTTCGACCATTTCCAACGCGTTGACGGTCTGGCCGTTGAGCGTGGTGGGGACGCCCGATTCGAACCCGATCGTCACCGATTCGCTTTCGTCGGGAGCTTCCTGGGGGCTGACTCCCATCCCGAATTCGACCAGTTCGACGCCGTTGACGTCCAATTCCTCCAGCTCGCCCGCCTCGTAACTGATGTGCAAGACGTTTTCGTCGCTGCTGTACGGTTTGGCGGTCGACGCTTTGACCGGAATGTTCTTCTCGGCACAGTAGGCGATCAATTCGGTTCGGCCGGGGAACGCGTCACGGAACGCCTTGATTCGCCACGGTGCGATGATCTCCACCGTGGGATCGAGTGCTTCGGCGGCCAGCTGGAAACGACACTGATCGTTGCCCTTGCCGGTCGCACCGTGGGCGTACGCGACCGCCCCCACTTCGCGAGCCACTTGCAGACAAACCTTGCTGATCAACGGCCGCGCGATCGAGGTTCCCAGCAGATAGATCTGTTCGTATTTGGCCTGCCAGGCGAGCACGGGGAAGGCAAAGTCGCGGCACAATTCTTCGCGGACGTCGATCAATTTCGCTGAAGCCGCACCGCAATCCCGCGCCTTTTGCATGATCGCGTCGCGGTCCTCACAGGGTTGCCCCAAATCGACATACACCGCATGGACTTCGTAACCTTGGTCCTGCAACCATCCTAGGATGACGGAGGTATCCAGACCGCCGGAGTACGCCAATACGCATTTTTTGGTCGACATGAACAAATGCCTTTGTTGATGCTGTCTAGTGAAAGGTTGGGGGGTCACCGAACGCGCCGGAGCTGGCCCGCCGGAATTGGGGGACACATTCTAGGCTCGCGACGTCGCCTTCGCCCGGGCGACCCTGATTGGATAACATGGAACTGCAGCACATTGGACCAGCGCATCGTCGAGTTGCGAACCCCGCTTTGACCAAGACTCCCCTGCCCTGCCCCGACCCGTCCCACTCCCCGACTTTTCACGGCCGTTCCTTGCCTCTCCATCCGCCGCACCATCCGCCGCATCAACCCGATCCCAACGACTTGGCCCGCCTGCTGACCGATGTCGCGACCGGCCGAATCAGCGCGTCGGACGCCTTGGCCACCCTAACCACTGGCCCCCTCTCGACGCCACACGCTGGCGGCTCAAACGCTGGCGGCGGCACGGCGACCGATCGCGTCACCCTGGACCTGGATCGCCAGCGCCGATGCGGGTTCCCCGAAGTGATCTATGGCGACGGCAAACCGGCCGACATGATCGCCGGCATCATCCAGGCCCAACAAGACGCCGGGCAACCGTCCTTCGCCACACGCGTCGCCGCCGCGGTCGCCGAACAAGTCCAAGCCCAAATCCCCGGTGTGCGTTTCAACCCGATCGCCAGGACGCTGACCGCCGGGATCTCCGAACCGCCACTGCCGACTCCACTGCCACGTTCAAACGATGCAGCCGCCGTTCCCGACGCGGCCGAAATCGCGCACGCCGCCGTGGTCACCGCCGGCAGCACCGATGCTCCGGTGGCCGAAGAAGCGATCGAGACCCTGCACTGGATGGGAATCCCGTTTCGACAATTCGACGACATCGGCGTGGCCGGCCCGGCCCGGCTGCTGGCCGCGGTGCCGCACTTGCGTGAGGCCTCCGCCGTGGTCGTGATCGCCGGCATGGAAGGTGCCCTGCCAGCCGCCGTCGGCGTTCACTTGAGTGTCCCGGTGTTCGCCGTCCCGACCAGCGTCGGCTACGGCGCGACCCTCGGCGGGCTGACCGCGATGCTGGGGATGCTCAGTTCCTGTGCGTCCAACGTCGCCGTCGTCAACATCGACGCCGGGTTCAAAGCGGCCTACTTGGCGGGACTGGTCGTCCGACAACTTAAACGTTCCGCTTAGCGAAACGCGGCGGGCGTTTCAGTCCGTCCCCAATTCTTCGCGGCGTGTGCGTGGCCTTGTATGCGTGGCCTGTATGATGGTCTGAAATCCGATCGGTCCACCGACCCGACCACTCCCAACCCTCCCTTGGCCGCCGTCTTCCCCCATGTCCCACCCCGCGCCTCCCCTGCCCTTCCCCGCCCGTGCCTCCGATGCGCACAAAGGCGACTTCGGACGCGTGTTGCTGATCGGCGGTTCGCGTGGCATGGCGGGATCGATCGCCTTGTCCTCCATGGCGGCACTGAAAACCGGTTCGGGACTGGTTTCGACGGCCATCCCGGATCGCTGCCTGGAAACCGTCGCAGGCTTTCATCCCGGCATCATGACGATCCCGCTGGCCGACACCGGTGACGGTCAATTCAGTTTGTCGGCAACTGTGCCATCGATCGATTCATTTGATGCCGTCGGCGTTGGTCCGGGCATGCGCACCGGTCCGGGTTCGCTGCGGATCGTCGAATCGTTGTTGGAAAAAAACGATTGCCTGCGTGTGATGGACGCCGACGCGATCAACCTGTTGTCCGAGCACCAACTGCTGGAGGCCCCTGCCCTGCCCCGCGATCAATCCAAGCTCGTCCTGACGCCCCATCCCGGCGAACTGGCGCGGCTGACGGGAGTCTCCGCCGGCGATCGCGACGGCCAACTTGCCGCGGCGGAATCGCTGGTGGAAACACACGGCATGACGATCGTGGTCAAAGGCGGACCGACCGTCGTGGTCGGTCGCCCAGCGGACGACCGCGGCGCCGTGCGGTTTGTCAACAACACGGGGAACCCCGGCATGGCCAGTGCCGGCAGCGGTGACGTCTTGACCGGGATCGTCACGTCACTGCTGGGCCAACGACTTTCGCCCTGGGACGCCGCACGATTGGGCGTGTTTGTTCACGGTCTGGCCGGTGACATCGCCGCGGCGAACCACTCCCAGCCCGCCATGACCTGCGTGGAACTGCTGCAATCGCTCCCCGAGGCGATCGGATTGCTCAACTGAGCGACATCCCAGCGGGACGCGTCGACGACCGCCGCGGGGCGGCTGCGCCGACGCGCCACTGGCTCACGCCGCGTGCTGAATCGGCTATCATTGCGGTTCCCCTGCCCTCCTCTCCTCCCGATCGCTACGAAGGCTCCCATGAAACGTTTTCCTGTGTCTTTCGCCTCGCTGCTGGTCATCGCCTTGATCGTGGCCGGTTGTAAATCTTCGTCCGACAATTCCTCCGCGTCCAACGCGGACTCCGCATCCGACGGCAAACAACTCCGCATCGCGGTGATCCCCAAGGGCACCAGCCACGAGTTCTGGCGATCGGTGCACTTCGGCGCCGAGAAGGCGGCCCAAGAAATCGGCAACGTCGAAATTGTTTGGCGTGGCCCGGTCGAGGAAAGCGACACCGGCAGCCAAATCGAAGTCGTCAAGGACATGATCACAATGGGCGTCGACGGCATCGCCTTGGCACCGAACCAAAAAGGCGGCTTGGTCGACGCGGTCGAAGAATCGATCGGTGAAGGCATTCCGGTCGTGATCTTCGACAGCGGACTGGACGAGGGCCCCGAGATCGTCAGCTACGTCGCGACCGACAACTTCAAGGGCGGTCAGATGGCCGGCGACGCGATGGCAAAAGCGATCGGCGAAAAAGGCAACGTCATTTTGCTGCGTTATCTGGCTGGGAGCGAAAGCACCGAACAACGCGAAAACGGCTACTTGGACGCACTCAAGAAGTACCCCGACATCACCGTCGTCTCCTCCGACCAATACGCCGGTGACAACGCCACCAGCGCCAAAGAAAAGGTCGACCAACTGCTGCAACTGCACGGCGAATCGCTGTCGGGGATCTTTGCCGTCTGCGAACCCAACGCGAACGGAACGCTGGAAGCGATCAAAAACGCAGGCATGGCGGGCAAAATCAAATTCATCGCCTTTGACCCCAGCGACGCCCTGATCCAAGCGATGAAAGACGGCCATTGCCACGGCATCGTGCTGCAAGATCCCGTGCAGATGGGGTATCAATCCGTCATCACGCTCGTCGATTCGCTCAACGGCAAATCCGCCGAAGCGTTTCAAAGCACCGGTGAATACCTGGCGACGCCGGAGAACATGGACGAAGAGAAGTATCAAAAACTGCTCCAACCCGAAACGCTGTAGTGAACCCGTTGCTCGAAGTCACCGGAATCAGCAAACGGTTCGGCCCCACGATCGCACTGGAAAATGTTTCGCTGTCGGCCCACGCGGGTCGCGTGTTGGCATTGATCGGCGAGAACGGCGCGGGCAAGAGCACGCTGCTGAAAACACTCAGCGGCGCGCATCGTGCCGACGCCGGAACGATGTCGCTCGAAGGCCGACCTTACCGTCCATCCAGCCCCATCGACGCGCGCGACAGCGGTGTCGCGATCGTGTATCAGGAACTGACCCTGGCACCCGACTTGAGCGTCGAAGACAACGTGATGCTGGGACGCACCGGCACCGGCGCGGGAACGCTGTTTCGATCCAACCAACGCGCTGCGGTCACCGAAGCGTTGCATCGCGTCGGACTCCATCACGTCTCTCCCAAAGCCCGTACCGGCGACCAATCCGTCGCCACGCAACAGTTGATCGAAGTCGCGCGTGCCCTGATCAGCGACGCCAAGATCATCCTGTTTGACGAACCGACCAGTTCGCTGCCGGCAGCCGACGTGGACCGGTTGTTTCAAATCATCGACAACCTTCGCAGCCGCGGGTTGGCGATCATTTACATCAGCCATTTCTTGGAAGAAGTCCGCCGCGTCGCGGATGATTACGCGGTCCTTCGTGACGGCAATTCCGTCGGCAGCGGCCAACTGGCGTCGATCACCGATGACCAAATCATCTCGCTGATGGTGGGCCGCGACGTCGACGACCTGTTCCCCTCGGTGCCCCACGAAATCGGCGAGGTGCGTCTGGAGGTCGAAGACCTGGGTGCGGCGCCGATGCCCAAAAACGTTTCGCTGGCACTGCGTCGGGGAGAGATTTTTGGCGTCGCCGGACTGGTCGGCGCCGGACGCACCGAATTGCTGCGCTGCCTGTTCGCCTTGGAACCGACCTATGCCGGCCATGTGCGACTGGACGGACGACGACTGCCACACAACGTGCGCGGGCGCCGCAAAGCCGGGTTCGGACTGCTCAGCGAAGACCGCAAGAACGAAGGCTTGGCGCAAAACCTGTCGATCGTCGAAAACCTGGCGATGGGCAACCACGATCGATACACCACCGCCGGTTGGATCAACTTGAAGGCACGTCTGCGCGACGCCAGAGAGTGGATCAAGAAAGTCGAAATCAAAGCCCAAGATCCCGGCCAGTCGGTATCCGAACTGTCCGGCGGCAATCAACAGAAAGTCGCGATTGCGAGGCTGCTCGCTCAAGACGCGGAGATCTATCTGCTGGATGAACCGACCAAGGGAATCGACGTCGGCACCAAAGCGGAAATCTATCGCATGATGGGCGAGTTGGCGGCCGACGGGAAAACGGTCATTTTTGTCAGCTCGTATCTGCCGGAATTATTGGCGGTCTGTGATCGAGTTGGCGTGATGACGCGTGGCCGGCTTGCCGAAACGCGTGATGCAGATCAATGGGACGAAGAGGAATTGATGGTGGCGGCACTGGCTGCCGTGGAAGAACGATGACCGAAAACCAAACACGACGAAATAAATTGCATTGGCTGACTTCGTTTCGGCATGGGCCGACGTTGGCTTTACTGGCGATCATCGCACTGTTCGCGCTGCTGGACTGGCAATTCGGCAGCGGCCGGTTCTTTTCGCCGCGCAACGCCCGCGTCATCGTCAATTCCGCCGCCCTGATCGCCGTCCCAGCGCTCGGCATGACGATGATCATCATCGCCGGCGGCATCGACCTGTCCGCCGGTACCGCGTTGACACTCAGCGGGACCGCGCTGGCGATCGCGTTTCGCGACTACACGATTCCGGCCGACCAAGCCGGCGCGGCGACATGGATCGCCGCCGCACTCGCCCTCGGACTGGGCGTCGGCATCCTGTGCGGTTTGATCAACGGAC
>NZ_JBFHKV010000400.1:0-6816 GCF_041595215.1 Stieleria sp.
CAAATGCTTTCCGCCTCCGTGAAATCACCCTGCCCCAAGGACTCAATTGCCGACGCCAAAGACGGTTCCGATGTTGCCACGACACGACTCACTTGACGGTGTAATCGACCTGTGTTCGACCGTCAGTGTATCAAAGATCCGCCTGAGGGGGGGCACACCCGCTCCGCCGCCACGAGCGTCTTGTCTGGAGGCGATTTCGGACGAGTACTGGAGCTAATACGCGGGCTAATACGCGGTGTCCTGTTTCCAGACCACCAGCACGGTCTTGAACAGAATCTTCAGATCCAGCCACATCGACCAGCGACGGATGTATTGGTGGTCCCACTGGATCCGCTGTTCCATCTTTTCGATCGTCTCGGTTTCGCCGCGGCAACCGTTGACCTGTGCCAGCCCGGTGATGCCCGGCTTGACCTTGTGCCGCAGCATGTACCCGCGAATCAATCCTCGATACTGTTCGTTGTGGGCGGTCGCGTGGGGCCGTGGGCCGACCAATGACATCGTGCCTTCGATCACATTGAACAGCTGCGGCAACTCGTCCAGACTGGTTTTTCGCAAGATGCCGCCCAGCGGTGTGATGCGTGGATCGCCCTTGGTCGCCTGTTTGACGACCGGCCCGTTGTCGCACGTTCGCATCGAGCGAAACTTCCAGACCAGAATTTCTTTCCCGTCCAAACCGTATCGTTTTTGCCGAAAGAAAACGGGCCCTTTGCTGGTCAGCTTGATTCCGATGGCGATCAACATCATGGGAATCGCCGCGACCAGCAAGCCTGCCGATGCGATCGCCACGTCGGCGATGCGTTTCAAGGCACCATCGACGCCGAACAACGGGTTCTCGAACACGCTGACCGCGGGCAAGCCGCCCATGTTGGTCCAGCGAGAGTGCAGCAATTCGAACACGAAAAAATCGGGAACGATGTAGACCGAGACTGTCGAATCGCTGAGTTGGTCCAGCAGGTATCGGATGCGATCTTCGGCGCGCATCGGCAAGGTCACCATCACGGTGTCGATCTGTCCGGCGCGACATTGATCGACCAATTCACTCAGGTTTCCCGACAGAGTGGCTTCGTCGTGTGACTCACCGTCACCGCTGTCCGCGGCGAGTTTGTCTTTCATGTCCGAAACGGACAACGAGGGGCGGTCTTCGACGCGATCGTCAAAAAATCCGACCAGGTTGAACCCGAGTGCGGGCTCGGCATCGATGTTCTGGGCCGTTTGTCGACCGAGCGTGTTGAGCCCGGCGATCGCCACCCGACGCGTCCCGTATCCACGACGTTTGGCCGACTGTTGGACAATCCGCAACAGCATCCGGCAAAGCGCGACCGTCATCGGCGCCAGAATCGCCCAGGTGAACATCACGCTGCGGGCAAACACCTCGCCATAACGCGTCGCAAATCCGATCACCGATAGTGACATCACCGTCATCACCCAAGTGATCATGATCGCGGTGATTTCATAGTCCGCGTTGCCACGGTCACGCGTTCGCGCCAGCCCGGTGATTTTGGACAGGATCAAGAAAACGATCACGGCCAGCAAGCCGAGTACGATGCCCGCATCGTCCATCCAGCCTCGCGCCACGATTTTGACCGCATACAGCGACCCCAAAATGGAGAACGCATCGAGGGTCGGTTGCAGCAAATCCAACGGGTGGCGTTCACCCGCGATGGACGAGTGTTTGTCGAAAGAACGTTCAGGCATGGCGAGCGCGGTCTGGTCAGGACAGGGGCGGCGTATCGAAACGAGACCCGATCGGAGTCTCGTTGGAAGCCTAGCTCGCTGCTGCGTCGTACCAATCCAGCCCCAGGTCCAACGACGTCGCTTGGTGCGTCAACGCGCCGCTGCTGATGCGTTCCACACCGGTCGCAGCAATGGCAGCGATGGTGTCGATCGTAACGTTACCGGAAACTTCCAATTCGACGTTGGGATTCAATTGATCGCGAAGCGCAACGGCGGCTCGAATGTCATCGAGTGAGAAATTGTCGATCAAGACGATATCGGGGCCGGCCGACAGAACATCACGCAATTGATCCAGCGTGTCGACTTCGATCTCGACGATCGATGGAGCCGTCATCCTCTGGACCTGACCGCCACGCCACTTCAACGCTTTTTCGACCGCTTCCCGAGGCGACATCGGCTGGCCAGCGGTACCACCGAGTTGCAAGTGGTTGTCCTTGATCAGAAATCCGTCGTACAGCCCGCGACGATGATTGCGACCGCCGCCACAAACCACGGCGTACTTTTCCAACAACCGCCAACCGGGCGTCGTTTTCCGGGTGTCATAAACAGACGCCTTTGCCCCGGCGATCGCATCGACATACGTTTTGGCTTGCGTCGCCACGCCGCACAGACGGGACAGCAGATTCAAAATGGTCCGTTCACTGGTCAGCAAGTCGCGGACATTCCCACGCAACCGCGCGATCGCTTGTCCGGGAACCAACGCGCTGCCATCGTCCGAGAGCACTTCCAGCTCCAGGTCAGCCTCGAACTCATCGACGATCCACGGCAAAATCGCCAACCCGGCACAGACACCCGATTCCCGTGGCACGATTTCACACCCGCCACGTTGCTCATCATCGACCATGCAAACGCTGGTCCAGTCGACCGAGTCGCTGAGGTCCTCGGCGATCGCCAGTCGAACTAGCAAGCGGGTGTCGTTCTCGAGGGACGAATCGGCGGTGACGGTGACGTAATCGGACATGACGGTTTGGTGGGGGTTGGGAAAACGCTAGCAACATCTATTTCGCGAAAGTCGACGGCAGACCACTCCTGGCGCCTTGCGGCTCACGCAACGATGCAAAAACATGAAGGCGGTGGCAGAAACTCTAACGCGACACAGTGGCGGCGTCCAAGCAGGCGCCGCAGGAGACGCCAAAAAGGCGAATGCTGATGAACGCTGAAACGAACAAGAGTTTACCATCGCTGCTTCATCCGGCCATTCAGAACGCGACCCGCGCGCTGTCATTGGTCGCGATCGTCGGATTGGCGTTGTATTCGGGTTGGGCGGCCCGAAGTCGCCACCACGACGAGTCTCCTATCACGCTGCATCCCTTCCAAGTCGATCTCAATCGCGCCGCCGTGCACGAATTGATGCTGTTGCCGGGCGTCGGGCCGCGGACCGCCGAGCGGATTTTGGAGGACCGACAAACGAATGGCCCATTTCTTTCACTCGACGATCTCCAACGCGTGCCCGGGATCGGCCCCAAAACGATCCAAGAAATCGCCCCGCATTGCCTGCCGATCGTCGAGACAAACGCACCGCACCAGGAAACACTGTTCGCCGAGCGATGAGATCGCTGGCCGTTAGGCTGACGGAGAGACCGGTCGGGCGTCGCGACGATCGGGTTTTGGTTTCTCACGTTTCGACCCTCCCCTTGCTGCGCTCGACCCTTTTTGCCAGGGCAGCGGACTTGGGCGATGCCCAAGGCTATGGATGTAAACGGCCGTTGGCCGAAACCATCCACTCAAAATCGATCTGACATGCAAAAGATCTGTAGATACTAATGCTGCCAGGGAGGGTGACTCTTGCAGTGCATCGGCAGATTGTTTTCAGATCAGCCGCTTGGCCGCGTCGCACAACGCTTGCGCGTCGGTCTCCGACTCGGCTTCGGCGATCATCCGCACGATCGGTTCGGTGTTGCTGCCGCGAACCAGCAACCAGCGATCGGGCCAGGCCAGACGCAGCCCGTCGCTCTCGTCGGCGCTGGCATCGGCGTATTTTTCGCGCAGTTTCTGAAAAAGCTCCGGCAAGCCATCGGTCGACACCGCGGCTTTGTCTTTACAGATCGCCAGTTTCGGCAGGGCATCGGCCAATTCCGCCAGCGACTTTCCGGTCGACGCCATCAGATCCAAGACCTGGGCCATGGCGACAAAGCTATCGCGGACGTAACCGACACGCGGGTCGATCGGTCCGCCGTTGCCTTCGCCGCCATAGGTCGCCTTGCTGGCGATCATCTTGTCGGCGACGTTGGCTTCCCCGACGGCACTGCGATAGGCGGGAACCCCGGCCGCCGCGGCCAAGCGTTCGCTCATTCCGCTGGTGGCCCCGTTGATCACGATCGGACCACGAGTGGCGTCGTCAGCCAGCGCGCGTTGAACACACAGCGCCAACGTGTACTCTTCGCCGATGTAGCGTCCCTCGCCATCGATCAACGCCAACCGATCGGCGTCGGGATCTTGGCAGAATCCCACCACGCATTGCGACTGTGCGACCGTTTCGGCGACCCCGGCCAAATTCTCAGCGGTCGGCTCGGGGACATGCTCAAATTGGCCGTCGGGGGTCTCGCCCAACGCGGTCACGTCGCAACCGAGCGCCGTCAACAGTCGCACACCCAACAAGCCTCCGGCCCCGTGATTGCTGTCGATCAGCACGCGGAACTTTGCCGCCCGGATCGCATCGACGTCCACCGTCTTCAGCACAGCCTCCAGGTGGGGCGCGTGTGGATCGGGTTCCGTTTGAGCGTCTCCGATTTGGTCGAACGGACACCAGGCGGCGGTCCCGTTGAGATACGCATCACGGATTTTCGCGCCGGTGACCGCGTCGAGCACGCGCCCGTCGCCGCCGAACAGCTTGATGCCGTTGTACGGCGGCGGGTTATGGCTGGCGGAGATCTGGACGGCCCCGGCGGCACCCGTTTTCTTCACCAGCACACCGATGGTCGGCGTCGACGCCACATCGGCATCGATCACGTCGCGACCACATGCCCGCAGCGACGCGACGATCGCGTCCCGCAGCATCGGGCCGCTGCTGCGGCCGTCTCGTCCGACGATGATGCTGCCGGCAGGCAATTCCGCCGCGAAGGCCGCCACAAAGCTGCCCGCGACCACGGGCGTCAATGTTTCGCCGACAATTCCGCGTAGTCCGCTGACACTGATGATCAAATTGCTCATCCAAAGGTTCCGATTGCGCTAGAGATTCGGGACAAGGCGCCGTTACCGCCCATGGCACTTGACCGACCGGTCATTCGGGCCACCGGTCGTTGCAAAGCACATCAAAAAACAAATAGAATCGCCAGCAACAGAATCGACAAGAAGACGTTTTTGCCTCTCCCCTTCAACACAGGCACCCTCTTGATGAACGCTACCGATGCCCTGGCCGCCGCAAAACAAGCCTCGTCCGACGGAAAACTGAGCGAAACTGCCGTCGAGAACATCCAATGTTGGCTGACCGAGGATCGCTATGCACTGTACCGCGATCAGGTCGCTGCCGAGATCGCCCAGGAAAAGTGGCAAGCGCTCGACGATGCGTTCTGGACCATTATCCCGTTCGGAACCGGCGGCCGCCGCGGTCGAATGTACCCGATCGGTTCCAACGCCATCAACGACCGAACGATCGGCGAAAGTGCCCAGGGACTGGCCGACTACGTCGTCGAATACCACAAGGGCCAAAAAGACCTGTCCTGCGTGATCGCCTACGACACCCGGCACAAATCGCGACACTTCGCCGAGCTGTGTGCCGGCATCATGGTCGCGGCGGGATTCAAGGTGTATTTCCTGGACGACTACCGTGCCACGCCGCAGCTGTCGTACGCGGTCCGTTACAAACAGTGCGATTGCGGCATCATGGTCACCGCCAGCCACAACCCGCCCAGCGACAATGCCGTCAAAGTCTATTGGTCCAGCGGCGCCCAAGTGCTGCCGCCACACGACAAGGCGATCATCGACAGGGTGATGAGCTGCGAAGAAATTCGCGTCACGCCCTTCGACCAGGCACTGGCCGACGGAAAAGTCGAAATGATCACCCAAGAAATCGACGAGGCGTTCTTAAAAGTCACCGCCGCGCAGGCATTCGAAGGATCGCGTGACGTTCGGATCCTGTACACGCCGCTGCACGGCGTCGGCGCCGAAGCCGTGATGCCGTTGCTGGCCGCCGACGGTTTTTCCGACGTCGAAGTCTATGGTCCGCACGCCGAAAAAAGCGGTGACTTTCCCAACGTCCCCGGACACGTTTCCAACCCCGAAAATAAAGCGGTCTTCGAAGCGCCGATCGAACATGCCAAAGCCAACGGATTCGATCTGATCCTGGCCACCGATCCCGACTGCGACCGATTGGGTGTCGCCGCCCCCAAGACCCTGGATGCCTCGGGAGAGTGGGGAACGTTCAACGGAAACCAAATCGGCGCCCTGTTGGCCGACTACATCCTGGGCAAACGCAAAGAAGCGGGCACCCTGTCGGCCGATCACTACGTCGTCAAGACCCTGGTCACGACCGAACTGATCCGCAGCCTGTGCGACAGCTACGGCGTCAAATGCATCAGCGACCTGTTGGTCGGGTTCAAGTACATCGCCGAAGCCATGGACGCCAACGGCCCCGACAAGTTCGTCTTCGGAACCGAGGAATCGCACGGCTACTTGGTCGGACAGTATTGTCGTGACAAAGACGGCGCGGTCGCCTGCATGCTGCTCAGCGAACTGGCTGCCGAACTGAAACAACGCGGCGTGTCGATGCACGACCACCTCGCCGAACTGTATCGCACTCACGGACTGCACCAGGAATACTTGATCAATCTGGTGATGGAAGGCAGCGAGGGGATGGCCGCGATGCAACGGCTGATGAAGGCGTTCCGCGAAACCCCGCCAAAGTCGATGGCCGGGATCCCCGTCACACGCGTTCGCGATTACCTCAACAGCGTCGCCACCGACACCGCCACGGGAGAACAATCGCCGCTGGACGGTCCGGTCGGCAACCTGATCATCATGGACTTGGCCGAAGCAGGCAACTATGTGGCCGCACGTCCCAGCGGCACCGAACCCAAGATCAAACTCTACGTGTTCACCAAATTGGCCGCCGACGAGTCGCAAGACCTGGACGCCGCCGCAACC
>NZ_JBFHKV010000401.1:0-6802 GCF_041595215.1 Stieleria sp.
ACCCCGACGGACTGGACTCGCACCGAGCGGGGGTTGGCATCACCCGGTGACACCGCGTGGACGCTCGTCGTCGCCGGCGACTCGCGGGTGTCCGTGAGCTACCAGGACCCCTGAGTACACTCTTGCTCGTGACGGGCACCATCATGCCGCATGTGGTCCGGTCTTCCTAGGATTCAAGGACGTCATTCTTTAGTTTTTTCCCGCATTTCTCGATCTTTTTCGTTTGCGGCGACGGCAACGGTTCGGACGTCTGGGGGATGTCGGTAGACTCGGTAAGCTGGCGGTCCATGACGTCTCCGCCCCCGAACCGGCCTGTCGATTCAAGCCCGCACGCGTTGGCAAAAGTCCACGCAGCACCCCTCGCCCACGCGTCGCGCGTGGCGTCATGGCGTTGATTTCGGAACATCGATTGAGTCGACAGGCCAGAACGGAGAAGGGATAAGATAGAATGCGACAGGCCCGCTGCCGTTTCGGCCGGGCGATTGTCGCCTGCTTGCTTTCTTCCCACTCCCCACCCGCATCTCCCGCCATGACCACACGGATCTCGCTCTGTCTCGCTCTGTTTGCCCCGATTTTGTGCACCTTGCTGGCGACAAGCGGCGAGGCCGATGCCGGCAAACCGGTTGAATTCTCCGTGCGAATGCTCGCGCTCGATGCCAACGAGGGGATTGCCGCGGGCGACGTCGATGGCGATGGCGTGACCGATTTGGTGGCCGGTCGCCAGTGGTACAAGGGCGGCGATTGGGCGGCGCGACCGCTTCGCAACATCGATGACTGGAACGGGTATGTGCAAAGCAACGGCGACTATTTGTTTGACGTCAACGGCGACGGCCGGTTGGATGTCATCGCCGGATCGTTTTTACCGACCGAGGTCTACTGGTATGAGAACCCCGGCGAGGAAGCGTTGCGATTGGGAAAACAATGGCCGGCTCACCTGTTGAAAGACACCAAGAAGTCGCAGAACGAAGGTCAGCTGTTTGAAGACTTGGACGGCGACGGACGGCCCGAATGGATCGTCAACAGTTGGAAAAAGGATTGCCCGATGATGGTCTATCGGTTGATCGACCGAACCGGCGATCAGGAACCGGCGGCCGACGACACCAAGGCAGCCGGCAAGCCGGGCGCCAAGAAAGCCGCTGCCAAACCAGAGAACTCGGCCAAGTATTCGCTCGTCGGCCATACCCTGGGCGAATCCGCCAATGGCCACGGCGTGGCTGTCGGTGATTTGAACGGCGACGGGAAAACCGATGTCTTGGTCGGCCAAGGTTGGTATGAACAGCCGCAATCGGATCCCTGGGGCCAACCCTGGATCTTTCACGCCGACTGGGATTTGCACAGCTCGCTGCCGATGATCGTGACCGACTTGGACGGCGACGGTGATAGCGACCTGATCATCGGCAAGGGACACGATTATGGATTGTCGTGGTGGGAACAAACCGATCCGGACAAGGAAACCGGCAAGCTTCAGTTTCAGATTCACGAGATTGATTCCAGCTACAGTCAGCCCCACACCCTGGCTTGGGTGGATTTGGATGGAGACGGCAACAAAGATCTGATCACCGGCAAACGCTATTACGCCCACAACAGCCGTGATCCCGGCGGCAACGAGCCGCCGTGTCTGTACTACTACACCTGGGATCAAGAATCCAAATCGTTCGAGCGTCACACCATCGACGAAGGTCACGTCGGCTGTGGATTGCAGATCGTCGCCGAAGACCTCAACGGGGACTCCAAAGTGGATATCGCCGTGGCCGGAAAAAGCGGCACGTATCTGTTGTTGGCCCAATGAGTCCATCCGCCGCCCAGCCGCCGCTCACGCTTCGTCAGGCACAGGACGAGGTGGACCATTGGATCCAAACCATCGGCGTTCGCTACTTCGACGAGCTGACCAATTTGGCGCAGCTGGTCGAAGAGGTCGGCGAGGTCGCGCGGATTCTCTCACGCACCTGTGGCGAGCAATCGTACAAGTCGAGCGATCCACCCGGCGACTTGGCCGATGAGTTGGCCGACGTACTGTTCGTGACGATCTGTCTGGCCAACCAGTCGGGGATCGATCTGACCGCAGCGCTGCGAGCGAATTTGGAAAAGAAAACCAAACGCGACAACGATCGCCATCGCAGCAACAAGAAATTGCAGTAGTGGCGTAAGCTTCCAGCTTGCGTTGCAGCAGCGTAGGGCATGCTGTGCATGCCGTCTGTCACGCACAGCGTGACCTACGTTTCTGTCACGCACAGCGTGACCTACGTTTCCGTCACAAGTCCGCCGGCGGAGCCGGCGAGGGTGGCAAGCAAGATGCTTACCCCAGTTACTTCTTGCGCAACACGAACAGGCCTTCGAGCAGTTCTTTGTCAAAGGGTAGCGGATCGTCGATGTCGTAAGCGAAATCGAACGATTCGACCAACTCGAATTGGTCGCTGACTTTTTTGAACAGCCGTTTCAATTGCGTCGGCGTGTAGAGCCGCAAGGGAAACTCGCTTTGGATGCGGATGATCTCCCCGCTCGACTTGACGGCTTTCAGTTTGACGCGGAGGGTTTCCAGGCGTTTCTTTTCGTCGGTGTGGGGAACACTGATCGTGGTCGTCAGCGTCGTTCCGGCTTGACTCATTTTGAATCGCTCGACGACCGCTTCGTAGTCTTCTTCGGGCACCAGGTGCATGCCCAAGATATACAAGCCGCCGGTGGCAATGGAGTCGGCCATGCTGCGCAGGTGGGCGACGGCGTCTTTTTCGCTCAGCAGGTGACGGAACGTGTTGTAGGTGCAAAACGCCGCGTCGAACGGTTGGTCAAACTGCAGGTGCGTCATGTCGCCCTTGACGCACGTCGCTTGAAGCTTTCGTCGCTTCAGCTTGCGGCGCATGTAGTTCAACATCGCGTCGCTAAGGTCCAGCCCCGTCGCGTCGTACCCTTTGGCGGCCATCGCGACGACCAGCCGTCCGCTGCCGCAACCGGGTTCAAAAACACGCCGCACCTTGCGCTCGGCAAACCGCTGGAAGGCTTCTTCAAAAAAAGCGACTTCGACCGGCGTCTCTTCTCGAAACAGCATGTCGAAGTATTGGGGGTGGTCGTACCAGTTTGCCAAGGTGATGCTCAAGTGGTGTAACGTAACTGCGCCGCCAAAGACGCGGACTCTTAATTCGCTCGGCCGCCGTTTTCCGATGCCGGTTCAGGGGAGTTTTCGGCCGCATTCTCCGCCGCGTTATCAGCGGAGTCTTCAGAGAGGGGAACGATCTTCCCGAACAGGTGCCCGCCGTGGTCTCCGTGTTGCCAGGTTCCGGCATAGCGACCGGCTTGGGGACCGGGCTGAATCAAGACGCGGGCGTCGAAGGTGCCCATGCCGGGGATCCACAACGAATCGAGCGTGATCACCGGTGTATTGCCGGCCCACAAGATTTTTAGATCCATCGGCAGTTCCTGGTCGACGTTGCCGTACTTGATCCGCGCGGTGAACCGATACAGATCCGCCGCGGGAAGTTTTTCGCACGACTTGATCGTGTAGGCTTCGGTTTTCGGCGCCCCGTCCTTTCCATCGACGGTGAACTTGCCGATGAACTGAGTTCCACTCAAGTACTTCGCCAATCGGGTTTCTCGCGAGGTTGCTTCGTCGGCAAACGCGGTCCCCGAAGCGATCAAACCCATCGCCAGGATGGCGAGCGAGAATCGAAAGACATGGTTGGTCATGATGGCACCTCAAAGTGAACAATGGGATGCCATCAGTCTAACGTTGTCACCGAGCGAAGAGTAAGGGCCGGTCGCCAGGCTTTCCCGACGTCGACAGACTGGAAGCCTGTCCCGGTCCTCTTCCCATTGGTTGCTTAGGGACTGACGATTTCGTTGGTCCGCTGCACCCGTTCTTTTTGTTGCTTGAACATGTCGGGTAGATCGACGGGTCGACGACGCGCGGGGCCTGGGACCGGCTCGGGTTGCCAGTCTTCGCCACGCACCGCGGACCCGAACGGCGTGGTCAACGAATCATCGAGCGTCTTGAGATAGGCCTGTAATTTCCAGGCGGGGATCACGGTCACACCGGCTTCGGTCGCCCGTTGCTTGGCCTCGCCGAGTGCCGCCAATTCGGCGGCGGCGACTTCTTCGTCACGCCCTTCGATTTGCGGCGATTCACCGACGACCAGGAAGCGAACGCTGGGGTCGATTCGGCCGGTCCGCTCGCCGTTGTCCGCGATTTCCGCACCGGCTGCTTTGATCATGCCTTCCAGGATGTCGTTGTCAGGGCGTCCATCGTCATCGATATCGATGCCGCCGGCCAAGGCGATGCGTACGGTCCGTCCGGGTGCCCAAAACGGCGAGTAGACGGCGTCGCCTTCGATGATCGGGTTGCCGACTTGGGGCATCGCCACGACGCGTGCTTCGGCCAAGTGGGGGCCGAGGATCTTGGTGACCTGGATGGACGCCTTGATGTCGGCGTCTTGAAGCCGCGCGGTGTCATCGCGATCGACCACGCCGAAGGTGATCCCCGGTCGCAACGCGTCGGCGGAGCCCAGGTTGATCGAGACGATCTTGCCGCCACGGAGGACGTAGCGGATTTCGCCCTGGACGGTTTCGAACCTGCCTCCACGAAGCTTGTTCAGTTCCAGCTTTTGCGTTTCAATCGTGTTTTCCAGAATTTTGGTCTGGGCGAGCAGGCTGTTGACTTCGGTGCCGGCTTTGCGTTGGAACGCCTGCAATTCGCGTTCGCTCTTCGTCTTGCTGTCCTTGGCCTGCTCCATCTTGGTCAGCATGTCGTTTCGATAGGTGGCGAATTGCGTTCGCTCGTCTTCGAGTTGTTTCGCCAGGTTTTCGCGTTCGGTTTCCGCTTTCTGCTGTGCGGCACGGGCGGTTGCGACATCGGCGGCGGCTTGTGCCCGGATCTTGTTGGCGTCGTCGCGGGCGACCCCGTATTGTTCGTTGCGGTCGCGGATCGCGTTCATGAAGTAATCGACCAGCGCGCCGTAGTGGCGGTCCTGGATGCCGACGTCTTGGCCGAACACCTGCATGTCGTTATGGAACTGGGTGGCCAGGGCGTCGAATTCCGGATCGCCACTGCTGCTGTTGGCAAAGGAATCGAATTCGTCCTGGGTCATCTGCTCGGCACCGAGCATCTTTTGCATCGTGATGTTCTTTTCCTCGGCGTTTTTTAGACCGTTTGAGACGTCGGTCAGGCGAGTGGCAATGGTCGCCCGTTCTTCCGCTTGGCCGCTTCCCCAACTCCAGAGGATAAAGTTCAGGGCAAGGGAGAGGACCAGCAGAATCAAACAGGTGATTAAGCTGCCGCGAATGACTGAATCGTCGCGTGCCGCCATGGGAAACTTCCGAGCGAAAAGTGGAGAGGATACGAGAAACCGACTGGATGGACGTCTCACCTACCGGTCGGCGCCATCGAACGAGAGCGGCAAACGGCAGGAAATCCATCCACAGAATATTCACAAGTCTGCGTCATTCTAGCATTTCTGCCCGAGAATAACCCAGCTTCCCGGTCCGACTGAGCGGGTTTTAGCGCGCCCGAGCGGCCAAGACAGGTGATTCCTGTCTGATTGGGCGACATCCGGGGGGCTGAGCGAACAATCCTCGGCGGCAAATCTTGGGAGAGAAATCTCGGCCGCGGATCAGGGTCAGGTACCAATGGCACGGGCATCAGCGCTGGTGTGCAGGCTTTAGCCGCCCACTGTCGCTGCGAAGCAGCGACCGGGAATCGCCTCAAGGCTAGACACCAACGGTACCTGCCCCCTGTTCCGCACTCGTCGTCTGCCTCAACTTCCGCGTCGGGTCGGGCGTAAACCGGTTCCATTGAGTCGCCCGCCAGCGGCTTGTTGGTTAAATCGCGGAACCTTTTGGTGGGCGAGTGGTTAAGATACAAAGAGCACCTCGAGTATCGCCCCCCCGGGCTGGTACGCTGTCGCTGCTCGTCCAGGCAAGGCCTCACACGCGGCGTGGGTCGACCGACCCCCTCGCACGTCCGCTGGTGATCAAACGGGCGGAGCCCCTTTCCCCTTTCGGAACCCTTCCCAGACTCATGCAAATCCAATCCATGTCACGTCCATCGTCCCCGTTTGCCGCTTCCACCCGTCGCCGTCGCCATCACCGTCGTGCCGCCCGACACGCGTTCACGCTGCTCGAGCTGTTGCTGGTGCTCGCCATTCTCGTGGTCCTCGGTGGCATCGTCGCGGTGAACGTCGTGGGGACCGGTCAGGCCGCCAATGCCGACGCGACGATGGCTCAGATGAAGATGCTCAAGTCGAACATCGACATGTTCCAGATCCGCATGAACAGCCTGCCGCAAACCCTAGAAGAACTCCGTGACGGACCCTCCGATGCGGCCAAGAAGGCGAAGTGGGTCGCGCCGATCATCACCGAAATCCCCAAAGACGCCTGGGGCAATGACATCGACTACAGCGTCAACGGAAACAGTTACGAACTCCGCAGCGGAGGCATCGACGGCCAGAAAAACACCGAGGACGACATCGTCGTGACGCCGTAGGCGGCACGCATCGTCGCCGCGCTCGCCAGAGATGTAGAGGGTTCCGCCGCCCGACTTTTCCATCCCGGACACGGACCCCGCTCCTGAGATGCCACGCCGCCAAGCATTGATTCCTTGCGATTTACGAGATGTTAGCGGCAGGGCGCAAGCCCTCCGGTCGCTCATCTGCGATTTGCGAGGTGTTAGCGGCAGGGCGTTATCCCAACTACCGGAGGGCTCGCGCCCTACCGCTAAGAAACGCTTCACCGCGTTATCCCAAACACCGGAGGGCTCGCGCCCTGCCGCTAAAAAACGCTTCACGGCGTTATCCCAACTACCGGAGGGCTCGCGCCC
>NZ_JBFHKV010000402.1:0-6796 GCF_041595215.1 Stieleria sp.
CATCCCGACCCACAACAACGGGTTGATTTCCAAGGGGCCGTGCCCACGCAGTTTAATGATCGAAACAATTGCCGTGACCGAAACGGCACCGCCGAAGACGATCGGCATCACCAACAACGCGTTGCCGCGACTGGTCATCATTGCGGTCGTCAGGCAGAGCGCGCCGAAAGCCCCGAGGGTGCCGGCCAGGAATCCCCATTTCGCGGTCGCAAAATGTGAGAGGCCATCGACTCCGGGGACAGGCGCGAAATAGTTAAAACTGTCGCCCTTGAATTTCATCATCGCCAACCCGCCGGCAATCGCGATCACCAGATACGCGATCCCGATGAACACGTAGGGCTTAAACGGCGTCCAGCCATCGGGCGGCAACAACGGTTTCCCATCGATCCGCGGTGCCTGTGCGTTTCCAATGGTTGGTCCGTAGCAGCCCCAGAAGAGTGCAGTGCCGAGGGCAAAGAGGATGGGAATCAGCATCTTAGTCATGAATACCTGAGCGGAAGTGCTTCGTAGTTGAGGGTGGCCGAATCAGATTTTGTGAAGGAAATGACAGATGTCACCGTCTTGCATAACGTAGTCTTTCCCTTCCACGCGTAGTTTACCGGCTTGGCGAATTTCTTTCTCGCTGCCGTAGGTTTCCAGGTCTTCGAGCGTGTAGACCTCACAGCGAATGAACCCCTTTTCGAAGTCGCTGTGAATCACGCCGGCGGCCTGGGGAGCGGTCGCGCCGACGGGGATGGTCCAGGCCCGGACCTCTTTTTCGCCCGCGGTGAAGTAGCTTTGCAGCCCCAGGGTCTTGTAGGCGGCCTGCGCGATCGTGCTCAACGCCGGCGCTTCCAACCCCACGTCGGCCAGCATTTCATCGCGATCGGCGTCGTCCAGTTCCGCCAATTCGGCTTCCAGTTTCGCGCTGACGCAGACCACGTTGGCTCCCGACGTCTCGGCGTGTTGGCGAACCTTGTCCACCAGCGGATCTTTTCCTTCCAGGTCGTTTTCGTCCACGTTGGCGACGTACAAGATCGGTTTGGCCGTCATCAAACCAAAGCTGTGAATCGATTTGGCTTCCGGTTCGGTCAAGTTCAGCGTTCGCAAGGGCTGCTCCGATTCCAGATGCGCGTTGCATTTCTCAATCGCGGTCACCCGAATCTTCGCCTCTTTGTCACCACTGCGAGCCGTCCGCTGGGCTTTAGCGAGGGCGTTTTCCAGGGTCTGAAGGTCCGCCAGAACCAGTTCGGTTTCGATCGTGTCGATGTCGGCCAGCGGATCGACCGCACCCGAAACGTGAATCACGTCGGCGTCTTCAAAGCAGCGCACGACTTGAACGATCGCGTCGACCTGACGAATGTGGCTGAGAAATTTATTGCCCAAGCCTTCGCCGTCGCTGGCGCCTTTGACGATCCCAGCGATATCGACCAACTTGAGCGCGGCCGGGATCGTTTTTTGGGGAACGATGTACTTGGTGATTCGCCCCAAACGTTCGTCGGGAACGTTGACGATCCCCTCGTTGGGTTCGATCGTGCAAAACGGGTAATTCTCGCTTTGGGCGGCCTGCGAGCTCGTTAATGCGTTAAATAGCGTGCTCTTGCCAACGTTCGGCAATCCGACAATCCCAGCTTCCATGGCTCTGTTCAAACAGGGGGCGTGTGTGAAACGGGAAAGCGTATCATCGACGGACCGTTTTTCGTAGGGCACAGCCGTCGCCGATGCCGCAGTGTTTTCCCAACCGTCAGGACCGGGGGGCGGCTTCGATGATCCGGCGGAATTGCCCGACCAGGCTGGACCGCAGGTGTCGGACGTGACGAAAGGATTCAATCGCACGAAGCGCCTTGACCTTCATGGAAGAAACTGGCCCAACCTCACCCGCTCCGGCGGTGAGCCCTCTCCGTTTCCTCTCCAGCCCCAGGTTTTCGCGTGCGACGCACCTCTCTCGGAATTCTGATTCTGGGCGGCGGGATCCTCTTCTCCCTGCCGTTTCGCAAGCCAACGCTGCCCGATGCCTCCGCCATCGAAGACGGGACCAAGCAATCCAAATCCGATCCGTTTGATGACGCGTCGATCGAGATGCTGGTCCGGGAAGTGACCGAAGATGTCCAAGTCCCCGTCGTCTACGACCCGCGGACGGACTATTCGCCACCGGTACAGTCGACCCCGCCGCGACAACTGCCGCTCACCTACCAGGATCTGGCCGTGCCGGTGGATCGAGACCCCTTCTACGAAAACCGATTCAACGCCACCGCAGCCGTCGCCGATCGAGCGACCAGCCCCGATGAAGCACAGCGGCTGGCCGAACTGGAACGCGTGTTTGCCCAGACCCAGTACGTCGATCAATCGATCGCGGGCCTGCACACCGACAGCGTTCCTCCCGCGGCCATCTCCCCTGGTGGCAAGCAATGGGTCTACCAGAACGCGATCGGCGAGCCCCCTTCGCTGGCTGATGCCGCCGCGCCAAACTCGGTCGCGTCCCCCAGTCATCCCGCCAACCCTCCCGGCGCCCAACTGGCAAGCTCGGCGGCCGTCGGTCCACCCGCTCGATCCAGCCAATCCGGTGACTTCTCGGTGCTGTCGCAATTGCCGCCCCCGGATGACCAAGCCGGCAGCGGTGCCGCCGAGCGTCCCCGCCACTGGATTCGGCAACCTGATTGAGGCCGCATGCATGGCAAGGGGCCACGCGTCGCCCCTCGCTGACGTGTCGGGCTGACTTCATCGCGTTGAATTCGGAACATCGACCAAATCGACAGGCCTCTCGCGGACTGCCGCTAATACGTTGTAAAACACTGAAATCAATGCTTCACAACGTTTCCGTTCCCGACTCCCGCTCCGCCAACACCCTCAGTCATCCGCGTTGGACTATCGATCGATCATGAGCGGCCGGCGTCGCGGTCTGTTCGCCGGGTTGATGCGAGCCGGGTTATCGGCCGCGGCGGTTCCCTACGCCGTCGTCGTGGCGCGGCGAAATCGTCGCTTCGATCAAGGCCACGGCGTCCAACGCTGCGACGCGCCGGTGATCAGTATCGGCAACCTGACGACCGGTGGCACGGGAAAGACACCCGTCGTCGCTGATCTGGCACGGCGGTTCCGCAAGCACGGCGTCCGTGTGGCGATCGTCTCGCGCGGTTACGGTCGAGGCGATGCGGATGAAAATGACGAAGCCGCCGAACTGCACCAGCGGTTGCCGGATGTCCCCCACGTGCAAAACCCCGATCGCGTCGAGGCTGCACGGATCGCCGTCGATGAACTCGAATCACAATTGATTCTGATGGACGACGGATTTCAACATCGCCGCCTGCATCGGGACCTGGACATCGTCTTGATCGACATGACGTGCCCGTTCGGTTACGGACACCTGTTGCCACGCGGCTTGTTGCGCGAGCCGATCGCAAGCCTGACGCGGGCGCAGGTCGCGATCTTGACGCGATGTGATCAAGTCGACGAAGAAGACATCGCGGCAGTGATGCAGACAATCCGTTCGTGCAATCAAGACCTGTTGGTCCTGCGTTCAAATCATCGACCGAGCGGTTTGCTGCAGCACCCCGATCAACGTACGTCCGTCGACGCCTTGCGCGGTCAGCGTGTGGCGTTGATCAGCGGCATCGGCAATCCCGCCGCCTTCCGTCGAACCGTCGAAGATGTGGGCGCCGAAGTCGTCGCCGAAAAGGTGCTGCCGGATCATGCCCAATACGATCGCGACACGATCGAGCAACTCAATCGCTGGGCCGACGGTTTGGATGATGTACAGCAGTTGATCTGCACGCAAAAAGATCTGGTCAAGTTACAGACCGACCGGATCGCCAAGCGACCACTGTTGGCGCTGACGATCGACGCCGAGATCGAACCATCGGAAGCCTTCGACGCGATGCTCGAAGACCTTGCCAAATCGTGCTAAACGCAAGCTGGAAGCGTACGCCACTATTTTGATTCGCACAGCGGGATGATCTCGCTGGTCGATTCGACGAGCGCTTTGATCGTCACGCCGGCAAACGCCGCTTCGGTCGCCGCGTAGGCTTTGTCGAGTTCGGCGTGCAGCGGACAGAGCTTGTGGTGCGACTTCAGCCCCAGCGGACAGCGGCGAATCCGCTCGATCGGTGCGACCGTATTGACCACGTCCAGAATCGTCAGCTCGTCCGTCGAGCGGCTCAGTTCATACCCGCCTCCCGGCCCCGGTCGCGAACGCACCAGGCCGGCCGCAGCCAAATCCTGAAGCACGCGAGTTAAATAGCGGCGCGGCACCTTCGTCTGCTCGGCCAGACGGTCCGCCGAAGCGGGTTCCCCAGGCTGGCCCCCCATGCAAGCGACGGCGCGAAGGGCGTATTCGGCGGTTTTGGATAGCATGAATTTGCCCGAAACTCGGAAACGGCGAAATAGTGCACATTGACGTGCAGAATGTTAAAATATAACCTGATCGGTGGCTTGGTGCTCTGCCAATTTTCGATTCGGTCGAAGCATCAGTGG
The DNA here is from genome assembly GCF_041595215.1 of Stieleria sp. Taxonomy (NCBI): domain Bacteria; kingdom Pseudomonadati; phylum Planctomycetota; class Planctomycetia; order Pirellulales; family Pirellulaceae; genus Stieleria; species Stieleria sp. The sequence goes on from NZ_JBFHKV010000402.1 coordinate 4,447, forward strand.
GTTCATGAACGCCACGTTTTCACGTTTGTAGGGAGTTTCCCGTGTGCCGGAGAAGATTGTCAATGCGTCCTCGGCGTGCCATCGTCGTACTGGTCACGGTTCTCACGACCACACTCTGTGTTTCCGATTCGTTCGCACAGCAGGGAAATTTCGAACGCGAGCCGATCAATTATCTCGACGCGGAGGTCAACGACCCGGTCGCCCAACTGTCCAAGAAACTTGAATCCGGCGAAACGACGCTCCGTTACGACGACCAGTTCGGGTACCTGCAATCGGTGCTGGAAGCGTTGGACGTCCCGGTCAGTTCTCAAACGTTGGTGTTTTCCAAAACCAGTCTCCAATTGCATCGCATTTCTCCACGGCGACCCCGTGCGCTTTACTTTAACGACGATGTTTATGTCGGCTACTGCCAAAACGGTGACGTGCTCGAGTTTGCCGCGACCGATGCGAACCAGGGAGCGATTTTTTACACGCTGAAACAGTCCGCTCGGGACGACCAGCCGTCGTTCGTTCGCGACCGTGGCAACTGCTTGTCCTGCCACGCGTCCAGCCGCACACAGGGGGTTCCGGGCTACTTGATCCGCAGCGTCTTCTCGGACCCCGCGGGCCGTCCCAAGTTGGGCAGTGGCACGTTTCTGACCGACCACACCAGCCCCTTCGAACAGCGCTGGGGCGGTTGGTACGTCACCGGTAACCACGGTGAGATGCGCCACATGGGCAACACGATTTGTGAGGGCGACGAATACACGTTCGATCGTGATCCCGGCGCGAATCAATCCGACTTGGACGAGTACATCGACACCGACGATTACATCGCGCCGCACAGCGACATCGTGGCCTTGATGGTGTTGGAACACCAAACCCAAATGCACAATGCGATCGCGGCGGCCAACTACGAAACGCGCCAAGCCCTGCACCAGTCCTATCAGATGAATGAACTGCTGGAGCGGCCGAAGGATTACATCAGTGAGAGTGCCCAGCGGCGGATCGCAGCGTCGGCCGACCGTGTGCTGCGCTACCTGTTGATGGTCGACGAGTTCCAATTGACCGACGCGGTGAAGGGAGCGTCGGATTTCGAAGCGGAATTCGCATCACGCGGGATCAAAGATTCGCGCGGTCGATCGCTCCGTGAGTTCGACTTGCAAACCCGATTGTTCAAGTACCCGTGCAGCTACCTGATTCATTCACCCGCGTTCGATGCGTTGCCGAAGCAGGTTCGCGAACAAGTCGTCGCGCGCTTGTTTGCGATCCTCGAAGGCCGAGACGATTCACCGGACTTCGAACACCTGACTCCGAAGATGCGCCGAGACATTCTCGAGATCTTGATCGACACCAAACCCGAATTCACAGGCCGCGCATCGTAAAATGTTGGTAGGAAATCAGTGGGATTGGCTTCCGCTACGTCCTCGACCCTAAGGCTCAATCTGGACGAAACACTTCAGTCTTCTTCCCAGGCGAACCATCGAAAATAATTCCCACAGATGGCAGCGCGAACCCACGGATGACAGGGCGCCAAAAATCCGTGGGTTTGCGCTGCCATCGGTGGGCACTGTAGTCATTTCACCCCGCCGCACGTGACAGCCTGACCGATTGCCGCCTCCGGGCCTGGATTTGATCAGCCACGCCAGACGCGTGGGAATCTTGGCCAGTGACGATTGATCGATCAACGGCCATCCACCGGGACGCGTCAATGGGCTGTCGGTGCAAGAAATCGACAGGCCTCAATCGCCGACCCCTACAAAGTCAAACGGTTTGAGTTTGGCGGCGTCTTTTTGCAGTCGGTGCAACCAAACAGACTTCGGCACGCCGTAGTCGTCAAACAGTTCGGGCCGAAACAGCGCCAGGGCGGACGAAGCGACTTCGTGGTTGGCGTGGGCCAGCGCCGATTTCTCACTGGTGCGACGGACCAACATTTCGCGCATCGCCGCATTCATCAACCACGTCGTGGTGTCTCGGTGCGTGCACGAGGCACCCTCGCGGACTTCGTCGTAAAATGTCTTGGATCGTTCCGCGTCGATGCTGTATTGAAACGATCGATCCCGATGCACACTGACGCGTCCGATCAGCCAGTCCGTCCAACGCTCGACCCCGTATCGCAATCGATTCAGCCGTACGGTGTCTTCCACGCGGGCACCGCAGGATTCCAAGATGATTTGGGCCACCCGATTACTGGCTTCGATTTGTCCCAGGTAAATCCCGTGTGTGACCGCGGCCAGACTTTCGTGGCTCTCGTGATTTTCGGCGCCGTCGATCGCCGCCGTCTCCGCTCCGATCGCTGCCACGACGCGGGTCAACAGTTCGGACACCAAGATCTCTTCCAGAACCACCCGATGCTCGGACCACCAGTCCG
>NZ_JBFHKV010000403.1:0-6784 GCF_041595215.1 Stieleria sp.
GCAAGAGTAAGCGGTTTCCGCCCCCGATTGATCACCACGCGACCTCTCCTTCGGGAGAGGTCGTTTCGTTTGTACCGAGCTCAAACGACCATCAGCCGTTTGGCGTGAGCCTACGGGCCCAAGCCAGAAGAAACGGAGTCGCAGCCCCAACGCTTGCGCGAACCGGCTGATGTCAAACGAATATCAGCCGTTTGGCGTGAGCCTACGGGCCCTGCCCAGCATTCGCTCGAAAACGCGAATTCGGTCGATCCAATGGCGGCAGCTATTCGCCGCGTTGCTGCACCAGAAACGTCAAATGGGTTTTGACCGCCGGCCATTCGCTGGCGAGGATCGAATAGACGCACGTGTCTCGCAGTGTCCCGTCGGACAAGATCTGGTGGTTGCGTAAAACCCCGTCCAGCTTCGCGCCAAGACGTTCGATCGCGACACGGCTGCGGCGGTTGAAGAAGTGCGTGCGAAACTCGACGGCGATGCAATTCATCGTTTCGAACGCCTGCGTCAGCAGAAGTCGCTTGCACCGAGTGTTCAGTCCGCTGCGCCAAACGGATTGGCGACACCACGTCGACCCGATCTCCAAGCGTCGATTCGCTTCGTCGACGTTCATGTACGTGGTCATTCCGACCGCCCGGCCCGATGCCTCATCGATGATCACAAACGGCAACATCGACCGCCTCGCGTACAAATCAAGCCGACGCTCGATTTCACCAGCCATCGCGTCGGGCTCGGGGACGCTCGTGTACCACAGTTCCCACAGGCGACCGTCCCGCGCCGATTCAACAAGCTCGTCGTGATGGCGTGGATCGAGTAACTCGAGTCGAACCCCACCGCCGCTGAGCGTGACCGCATCCAACCACCCCGTCGCCCTGTCTCCCGTCATTCTGCCATCCCATCATTCTGCCATCCCATCATTGTTCTGCCCCTATTGTCTTGCCCCTATCGTTTTGCCCCTATCATCTGGCCTTCCAACGTCTTGGATTCCCGTGACCCGATCCCTCAAGCCGCCTGGATCTGGTCCAACCCCTGCGGTGCCCGCGTGATGCCGAGTTTCCGGACGCGTTGGCGGATGTCTCGATTGCGCTGCCAGTCTTCGTCGTTGACATAGCCGCGGTCATGGTCCAGGTGATAGCAGACCGCACGGTGGCGGATTTGCATGCCCAACACACCGGCATTCTCCAATCGTTCCCCGAGTTCACGATCCAGGCCGCCATAACGCATTTCATGGTTGAACCCGTTGGCCGCGACGACATCCGCTTTCCAAGCTGACGCGTTATGGCCGTTGAAAGTCGGGCGTGTCGTGGTGGCGAGGTCCAACACCTTGGCCAGAACCGGTCGGTTTTGAATCCACAGCCATTTGGCGGGAACGTCGTCGCCGTTCTGTTTCAGCCACACGGGGTCGGTGAAATCGTGGTACGCGACGTCGCCGGCCAGGATTCGATCGGTCAACGCACGTTTCAGCCGATAGCAGCCGCCGGAGAGGAATCGGCCCGGCGCGGCAAGCCGCAGGTGCTCGGCGACAAAGTCGCGGCGCGGGACACAGTCGCCGTCGGTGAAGATCAAGTAGTCGCCCTGGGCCGCGTCGATGGCACGATTCAGGATCCGCGTTTTCCCAAATCCCTGATGGGTCTGAGAAACATAACGAACTCGAAAGTCCGTGCGTGTGGCAAACTCGTCGATCACCCCGCGCGTCTCTTCCGTCCGGCCATCTTCGCCGACCACAATCTCAAAGTCTCGACAGGTCTGGTTGGCAAACCCCTGGAGCACTTGGCGGAGATAATGGGGCGACCGAAACGTTGTCATGATCACAGACGCTGAAACGGAAGCGGGCTGGTGAGCTGGAAGGCTGGCGGGCAGGCTGGCTGGCAGGCTGGCTGGCAGACGGTGCGAATCCATTCGTCGACACTCTTAGGCAGGGCTGAGAAGGCGGTTTGGCGTAGTAAACAGAAAGACATACGAGCGGGTAAAGATTGATCTGCCGCAATTGCCATCGACCTGGACCGTTTCGGCAGAGTATCGAAGGCATGTCGCCCGAAGCGCCCGAGCGCTGCTTCTGCCCGAGCACACGGGCAAACCGTGAAATGACCAATCCCTGCCCCAAGGTCACTCCATCATGCTCTCTGACCCGATCGATCCTGCCCCAGCCGATTCCGCCCGACTGAAGGTTGATTCCAGCCACCGCATCGCCCGAAAGGTGGTCTCGCAAGGCCTCCTGTCACAGCGATTCTTCCCGTTGGGCTTCGTCTTGCTGGCATTGCTGACCTTTGCCGGCTGCTCCGGCGAGCGGGGCGGTCAGGCGATGGAGCAACCGGACGCCCAGGCCGAAGCGATTCAGCCGGCTCCGGAGGTCGATCCCGACGTCGTGGTCGTCCCGGAAGCCACACCGGAAATCAGCGTCCTGCCCCCCGCGATCGAACAGGGAGATCCGCAGTTCGCCGATTCGGCGTTTGAGTCAGAACCCGAGCCGTCGATGGCGTTTTCGTCCGAGATGGCACCCCGCTCACTTGCACTTCCGCCGCCCCCGCCGATGGCCGCCCGGGTTGCCGAGTCAACGCCGACGGGCCCCTTTGCAACGCTTCCCGCCGGCGCGACCCACGACGCCGACCGCGCGTTCGCGACCGTGGCCGTTTACTATGCCACCGATCGCCAGCGAGATTCGGTTGCCTTGTCCGCCTACAACGTCACCGGCAACCGCGACGCCCTGGTGTTGTTGGGCGGTTCTTCCATCGTCTTTCTCGCCCTCGCCGGATTCAGCGCGCTGCGACGCCGTTCCCCAGCCGCCCTAGGGTTCTCGACATTCGGCGTCGTTTCCGCCTTGGCCGCATCGGCCGTCTTGCTCTCCGGCACCGCCAGCATCGAAAAACACGGCGTGACGTACAACGCAGACCGGGGAACGCTGGTCAAAGGGATCGCCGAAGTGACGGTGCCGGACACGCACCAACGCGGCATGGTCGAGCGACCCAGCTTGCTGAGATTTGAAATTCGCGAAGACCAGCAGGAACACATTGTCCTGACCAGTGCGGTCGAACTTTCCGATTCTGATTTTGAGCGACGGCTCGCCGAGACCGTCGCATTGTCGCCCAGCCAAGACTTGCTGGTTTTCATTCACGGCTACAACGTCGACTTCCAATCGGCGATCCGGCGGACCGCTCAGATCGCAGTCGACCTTCCCTTCGAGGGTGTTCCGGTGTGTTACAGCTGGCCCAGCCAAGGCACGCTGCTGGGCTACACCGTCGATGAGAACAATGCCGCCTGGACTCAAACGCATCTCAAACAATTCCTGCTCGATCTGGCTCATCAAAGCGGTGCGCGTTCGATCAACGTCGTCGCCCACAGCATGGGGAATCGGCCGACGACCGGGGCGCTGGTCGAAATCGGATGGCAGCAGCAATTCGACACCGAACCGTCTCCCCTGTTTGACCGCGTCGTGCTAGCCGCCCCCGACGTGGACGCCGATCGGTTCCGCCGCGACTTGGCACCCGCGCTGACGTCCATCGCGGAGCACGTCACCCTTTATGCCTCCTCCGACGATCAAGCACTGATCGCATCCAAGCAAGTGCACGGGTACCCCCGCGCCGGTGAGAGTGGTGACGACATCGTGGTGGTCCCGGGCGTTGAAACCATCGATGTCAGTGGCATCGACCTCAGCCTGCTCGGACACAGCTACTACGGCGACGCGCCGTCGATGCTGCAGGATTTGTACCAGCTCGTCCGCAACCGACTGCCGGCGACCCAGCGGCCCCAGCTCATTCCGCGGCCCCTCGGCGCGCTGACCTACTGGCAATTGATCGGTCAACCGACCGTGCAGCAACGCTTCTCCGCCGAACCTTTGTCGATCAAATAGCAACGTCGCGTTGGTGTCCCGTCACTGCGCCGTCAGCGCGGATTCGGAGCAGAGCAGGTCCACGGCCGCCCAAAAATACGGCTGTCTTCCTCCGGCAGCCGATCATCTCAGGCGCGACACGTGAGCGAGGGGCGCCGGGTGGGCCCTGACTAACGCGTGCGGGCTTGAAACCGATCCCGCTAAGTGAAGACAAACGGACAGGCCGCTCGCGCTGGCGCGAACCGGCTGATCTCAAACGAAGATCAGCCGTTTGGGGCGAGCCTACGGGCCCCAGCACAAGGAGGCAATGCTTTACTTCGCGGTCTTGGGCTTACGACGACGGTTGCTCGCGCCCTTCGGCGAACGGCGTCAGTGCCCTCGGGGGCCATCTCCCACCGCAGCGGCGGTCAGCACCGGCCCAATTTCAGACAGAGATCGGTGCCTGCACCGAGTGGTCCAGATCGGATTCGATTGCGGCAGCCACGGCCACCGGTTCGTTCTCCGGATTCCCTTCGAATTCAAAGATCCGTTCCAAGCGTGTGATGCGAAAGACATCCCGAACGGCTTCATTGAGTGAACGCAGACGCAGATGGATGCCTGAGGCTCGCGATTGCGCCCGCAGCCGAATCAATTCGTTCAGCCCCGCGCTACTGATCCAGGTCACCTGTCCGAGATCAACGATCACGTCGGTCACCATGTGCTCGCGCGGTTGATCCAGCGCATCGTTCACCTTGGAGGAAATTTTTCGGGCCGATTTTCGACGGTTGATCACCTTCAGCGAAGGCGACACGACCAGGGAACAGTCGTGGAAATGGATCTCAACTGCCGTTGCTTGAGTCATCGGTGCGATGCGTTCTCAGGTGTTAGGGCAAGGAACTGGACCAAGTGCCAGAACTGTGGTGCCATTGGCACCCACAGCCATTTTCGACTGCTTCATTCCACACGACGTTGTTGCGAAAACTCAGTGTTTTCTGCACTCAACTTCATGAAAGCATATCAAAAAAGGACACGCAGGGCAAACAATCACGTGCCGCGCAACGCCTGCGATGGACGCGTCGATGGGCAACGGCAACGCCTCACAGAGGCGTCCATCACCCATCCCCTATCGGGGGCGGGGTGAGCAAGGATCACAAGACGTCTCGATCAGGGGGCGACGCCCGGTCAGCCGGCGGCGGTGTCGCCCGACTCTTGCCGAGGCGTCGTTTTCACGTCCGCTGCCGGTTGCTTAGCCCTCGCGGTGGCGGGGGATCACGAAGGAGTGAAACGTGATCACGCAACCGAACGCGATCATGGACAGCCCCAGCCAACGCGGGGGGGTGACACGTTTTCGTGGCACCGGAGTGACGGGCTCGAAAATCGAACCCAGCGTCGTGGAATTGTCGACCAATGGGGTATTGGTCATCCGGGCGACGAACCGGGTGGAGCGTTCGTTGAGCACGAAGGATTCGACGCGACGAAACTGCAACCCGAGCAGAATCAGCAGGATTCCGCTGAGGAAATATCGATTTCGATAGAAAGACATGGATCGAGCTCTGTGTAAATCGCCTTGGGGGTCGTCCAGCAAGCGGCAAACCGTGATAGATCCATCGGCATTGCGTCTGGCATGCCATCAATGACGCCGCCCAACGACGGGTCGCCAAGATCAGAGCGAACGTGCCAATCGTGCCGACCGCGCGGCTTGGCGTTGCCGTTACCCGCCGAAGACGTCGTCGACGACGCGACGCATCGCATCGCCGAAACTGCGGTGGGCGGAATCTTCCAGCAGATCGGCTTGATTGCTGCGCATGATCGCCGCCGCCAGGGCCTTGTGGCTCTGCCAGTCCTGCAGATCAAAGGCGCGGATGTCGGTGTAGATTCCCGCCAGGTTGTTGCTGATCTTGGGCACCAAGACGACGCCGTTGTTGCCACGCACGATGTGATAGTGCATGACGACGAACAGCAGCAGCGCGCCGCAGAACATTCCGGCAAAAAAACGAGACATCTCGGCGGCCAGGGGAAGACGAAAGCGGGGTCGGAGGCGGAACCCTCGAATTCCGCGGTTCCATTTTTAGGCCTGCACCACTTCCGGGGCAAGTCCGAAGTTTTTTCGTTCCTTCGCCAAGGCGTCTTGACGACGCGTCGCGATCGCTACAGACTACGCAACCGACCGATCGACGGAGAAAGCTGAAGTTTCAGCTTCCGACGTCCGATCCCACTCGGTACCGCAGCAGACCGCCGCACGACACCCCGCCTCGGCGACCGTGCCGTCTGCCTGAAAAAACACGCGGGCGATTAGCTCAGTTGGTTAGAGCGCTACGTTGACATCGTAGAGGTCACAGATTCGAATTCTGTATCGCCCACTCCCGAAAACCCCGTGAAACCTAGCGTTTTGCGGGGTTTTCTTTTGGGCCGTCGTCGGCGACGAGTCCGGGCGGAGCGATCTGGGGTTCTTCCGCACCTACCTCGAAAATGTTTTGCCGCTCACCGGTTCGCTTCGTGTTGACTCAGTGGAAAGTAGCCACTGAGTCAGGCGGTGATAGCGAGCTTCAACCTGATAGGTGTAGGTGGTGCCCGGATCGACATCCCGGTCTAAATATTGACCGTCGGACGCTCCGCCGGGGTGTCGGGCAATCTCGACCATGGCGTTGTCTGCGGAACTGCGAGAGACGATGTATTGTAGCGGATCATCGATTCGGTCCGGGCGATGCCAATAGACCAGGAGGCTTGCTCGACTGTCGGGTTGGACAGAGGTGATTGTCGGCTTTCGTTCCGCGAACACGTACTGTTGGAACAACCCCATCCAAAGCGCCGACGACACGAGCAACGTGAAGATGGTCTGTTGCAACATGAAGCCCCAGAACGCGAACGGCCTTTCGCCCCTGTCAACGCCGACAAAAAACGATTGCGCTTTGCCGCCCGCAACGCCTGTTACCTTTCCATCGCGAATGCCGCGATAGAGTTGCTGGAGGCACAAGACAAAGCAGCACC
>NZ_JBFHKV010000404.1:0-6782 GCF_041595215.1 Stieleria sp.
AGAGGACTCGTCGCCTCGTCCACTACCTGTTAATTGAGTGGAGGCGGAAGGGGAGAGGACTCGTCGCCTCGTCCACTACCTGGAAATTGTCTTGCCGTGGTTCTTGCGGCCGATGACATGCAGCAAAACAGCTTCCTAGGCACGTTGTTCGAGATGGATGGCTTTGGGGAACAGCACGTTGTTCTCTTTGTGAATGTGTTGGTGCATGTCTCGTTCAAGCTGCGCCAGCGAATCGAGCATGGCGCGGTACGTGTTGCAGGCCCACTCGGGCGGCGTGTAACCGTCAGTCGATTCGTTGAGGATTGCCAACGCGTTCCCGGCTTGATCGTGCTCGTGTTCCATTTGGCGGATGGGATTGCCGACGCTGCCGCCATGAAACCCCTCACGTTCGGTGGACGCTTCTAATTGACGCACCATCGGAAACAGGATCTTCTCCTCCTTCATCATGTGCGGTTCGAGTTCTGCCTTGAGCGCAACGAACGCTTCGCGAGTCTTCAGCAGCCGTGGCTCCTTATCACCGTGAACGCGAGCGACTTTCTCGGTCATGAAGTCCAAACGCGGCAACTCTTCCCTCAAGTACGCGTGGTGCGTGGTTTCGATGTGATCGGCCAGCTCTGTCAGGCTCATCGCGTCGGCGTCGACACTGCTGTCGTCATTCAGTTTGGCATCACACTGTTGCAGTTGATCGAGGACACGGGCTGGATCAATCTTCTTCTTCGCACAAGCGTCCGCCAGCGGAATTTTTCCGCCGCAGCAATAGTCGATCTTCATCGATTCAAAGACGCGGGCACGACTGGGGGCTTCGCGAACGAGTTCGCCGACGGTGGTTTTGAGGTCAATGGTTTGCATGAGATTCTTCCAGCGAGAGTTGAAGTGAGAAAACGTTTCAATTTCTACGGTGACGGTGTTTCGACCGCCGTCTTCTTAAACGAGTGACCTGTTTTCAGTCCGGCGACGAAGATCACGAGCGCAACGGCACCGATGAAGAAGATCGTGTCGCCGGGGACTCGCATCCAGCGCAGGGTTTGCATCAAATCGGTTTGCATGAACTCACTGCTGCGGGCGTACCAGTAACCGGTTTCGACCGAGGCTTTGGTTTGCAGCAGTCCGACCGGCAGCAAACTCAGCACGCACATGGCGAACAGCCCGATGTTCATGCCCCAGAAACCGATTCGCAGCAGCCCGTCTTTCCACTCGCGAGCCGGAATCAGCACCCGCAAGCACATCAGCATCAATCCCATGCCGAGCATCCCGTAGACGCCAAACAGTGCGGCATGTCCGTGTAGTGGAGTCGTGTTCAATCCTTGCATGTAGTAGAGGGCGATCGGCGGATTGATCATGAATCCGAACAAACCCGCACCGACCATGTTCCAGAACGCCACGGCGACGAAGAAGTAAATCGGCCACTTGTATCGCTGCACCCACGGTGTCGCCTTGCTGCGCCGCAAGTCTTCCATTGCATCGAAGCCGATCAGCGTCAACGGCACAACTTCCAACGCACTGAACACCGACCCCCACGCCAAAGCGACCGTCGGAGTGCCCGAGAAGTACAGGTGGTGCAGCGTTCCGATGATGCCGCCGGAGAGAAAGATCGTCGCGGCCAGCAGGGCTGCCGCCGCGGCGACGCCGGGTTTCACCAAATTCAGTCGCATGAACACGAATGCGATGACGGTGGTGGCGAAGACTTCAAAGAACCCTTCGACCCACAGGTGAACGACCCACCAACGCCAATACTCGACCATCGTCAGGTGCGAGTGCTGTCCCCAGGTCAGGCCGGCTCCGTAGAACAACGCAATCGCGGCGGTGGCGACGGCCAACAGAATGACGAGGTGCCGTTGATTGCCCGATTCGGACTGCGTCAATTCGTTCACCGACGACGTTGACGAATGGGTGTCGAATGGATCCGCCTTGGGATCCGCCGTTGGAGCCGCGGGCAAATTGCCGACGCCATTCTTGCGAAGCGCCGGTAGCAATACGCGGATCATCAACGCCAACCACAACAGCAATCCGACCATCAACAACATCTGCCAGAATCGCCCCAGTTCGACGTATTCGTAGCCTTGGTGGCCGAAGTAGAAGGAAACCGTGTCGGTCAGATGGTTTTGAACACTCAGCCATTCACCGGCCAGCGAACCGACCACCACCAACAACAAGGCGCCGAACAACACGTTCACACCGAGTCGCTGGAACTTGGGTTCGTGGTGACTGACCAGCGGCCCGATGAACAGGCCTGCCGCAAGCCACGCGGTGGCGATCCAGAACAGACCGATTTGCACATGCCAAGTCCGTGAGACGCTGTAGGGCAACCACTCGGCAAGCGGTAGACCATAGAACCCGTCACCTTCGACGCCGTAGTGGGCCGTGACGATGCCGAGTGTCATTTGGACCAAGATCAGTGCGGCGACCACCCAGAAGTATTTGATGGTGGCCTTTTGCGAAGGAGTGGCTTCCCAGAGTGCCAAGGGATCGGAGGCGTGATGATGGCCTTCCTCCTCTTCCTCTTTGCGTGACGCATACCACCATGCCATCGCTGAGATCCCGGCCAGCAGTACGATCACGCTGACGCCGGTCCAGACGATGTTGTCACCGGTGGGGCGGTTGCCGACGAGCGGTTCGTGTGGCCAATTGTTCGTGTAGCTGGCGATGTCGCCGGGGCGAGTGGTCACCGACGCCCAAGAGGTCCAGAAATAGAACGCGGAGAGCTTGCGAAGCCGCTCTTCACTGGAGATCGCACCAGCGGGGATCGCGTAGTCGGCGTTGCCGTCAATGAAGACCGTTTTGTAGTGCTCGACGTTCGCCGCAAACGCTGCGGCGCGAATCGGCGAAATTGTGACAACGCCGGACGCTTCGTCGTACGTATTGTCATGGAATTGCTCGGTCAATCGACCGGTCAATTGGCCTTGATGTTCGGCACTGATTTCGTCAAACGGCTTGCCGAATTCCGCGGCCGCCCATTTGTCCAGGATGAACACGGCTTCGCGGTGTAGCCAATCCGCGGTCCAGTCGGGTGCAACGTAGCTGCCGTGCCCCCAGACGCTGCCGACTTGCATTCCGCCCATCGACTGCCAAACATTTTGACCCTCGCCAATCTCGCCGCTGTCGACCAGCGTGACGCCGTCGGTCGTGACGAACTTGTCAGGGATCGGTGGCATTTCTTGGAAGATGCGTGTCCCGATCCAACCGAGGATGAGGAACGAGACAATCATCACGGCCGCGAAGGCCATCCATAAACGTTTCATCGTGTAGAGTTTTCCGAGGTGGCGAAGGATTTGGGTGCAATCATGGTTCTAAGCCTGTTGTAATTCTTCTTTGGGGCCAAAGAATTCGTAACGCACGCGAGTCTCGTCGACGCCGAGTTCTTGCAAGCAGGCATGAATGTTCTGCATGAACGGCTTGGGGCCACAGAAGTAAAACTCTGCGTCCGCAAACGGAGTCCACCGGCGAAGCAATTCGGTGGTGACAAACCCGACGTCGTCACACCGCTTGTTTTCGACATCGCCATCGAGCGGCGCGTCGTACAAGACTTTCACGTGCATGTTGGAACTGAGCGTTGCGAGATTCCTGATCTCATCGGCGAACGCATGCACGCCGCTGTTGCGTGCCGCTTGCAGGAAATAGATTGGTGCGTCCGGGTTGGCATGCACGATCGACTTCGCCATCGACAGCAGCGGCGTCACTCCGATCCCGCCGGCAAGTAAGACAACCGGTCGGCCATCGGCGTTTTCAGGATTGATCGTGAACTCGCCACAGGGTGGTCCAACCTGCAAGTGGTGCCCCTCTTCGATCGAGTCGTGCAAGTGACTCGATATCAAACCTTCGGGTGCATCTTCGGCTAATTTCCCTTCGCGTTTGACGCTGATGCGGAAGTGCGGCTCGCCGACTCGATCGGACAGGCTGTAGTTTCGCGGCGAGGTCGGCGTGTGGGGATGGTCGATGTGAACGGTGATGTACTGCCCGGGTTTGAATGGCGGCAATGGGCCTTCGTCCTCCGGTTTCAAGTAAAACGACGTCACGACATCACTTTCGGAAACCTTTTTGGCAACGACAAACGTTCGCGTGCCATTCCAACCGCCCGGTGCCGATGCTTGTTCTGCGTAGATCGCGCCTTCACGTCCGATGAAGAGATCGGCGAGGAACCCGTAGGCTTCGGCCACCGCTTCGATGATTTCTTCGGTCGCACCCTCACCCATCACATCCTTGATGGCGGCGAGCAGGTTGCTGCCGACGATCGGATAGTGCTCCGCCTTGATGCCCAGTGACACATGTTTTTGAGCGATCAGTTCAACGGCCGGCATCAGCACCGCGGGGTTGTCGATGTGAGTGAAGTAGGCACAGATCGCACCGGCCAAGGCCTTTTGTTGACCACCGGAATGCTGGTGAGCCTGGTTGAAAAACGCCTTGACCTCGGGGTTGGCCTCGAACATCCGCTCGTAGAAACGGCGTGTGATGGTTTCCGCGTTGGCGGCGACCAAAGGCGTGATTTCCTTGACGATTCGGACGGTCTTTTCGCTCAGCATGTCGTTGATTTCTACAGGGAATTGGGGCAGGAAGCTGTGAAGCTCGTAATCTGCACCAAAAGGTATACGTTTAATGGTTTACGTCAAGGTGTAGGTTGTTGTCCAGCCGAATTTCGTGTTAGAAGGCGTCCGGGGCTTTGCCCGCGGACGTGCGGGATTCCGGCAAATTCCCTTGTGCTGCGGGACCGACCACGATTTGCAGCCGGCGTTGCGGCAAAACGTCACAAAGAAAACCGAGCAGGAGAGGTGCTTCCCCCAACCGCCGAATCCGCGATTTCAGCCCTGACCGGTGTTGCCCAAGCGGGAAGCCACCGATCGCAACCCCTCGACGAGTGAGCCAAATGAAACGGCCTATCACCGGTTACCATCTCGACGACGAAGGCCATTGGGTTGCCCAGCTCGCTTGCGGCCACAACCAGCACGTTCGCCACGACCCGCCGTGGATGCACCGAACGTGGGTCACGACCGAAGGCGGCAGACGATCACACATCGGCGATGAACTCCACTGCAAGAAGTGCGACGAAGGCGCCCCGCCCGACGAACGTCCCTGACAGCGGTGCCAACAAGATCAGAGCTTGAGAGTCGCATCGTTGCTTCGTTGATTTTGCAATGATTGCAGCAGCGTTCGTCGCGTGAGGTGGGTTCGAGTGGTGAAGTTGGTAGACGTTTGTCGGGGGCTCCGTTGGAGTTATCATGATGCCTTGCCCGGGGGCAATCTGGACCACGTTCGGTGAGTCGCCCACCGGTCGCCGCATCTTCCTTCCACGACAACCACGCCGCCATGAATCGACGCCTCTGCTTTCTATCCGTTCTGGTTTCCTGCTGGCTGGGTGCCATTGAGCAAACCCGCGGCGGAGACGCGATCATCGATGCCGCCGCGTTTGCGACGCTGCAGCAGGCCGCCGACGCGATTCCGCAATCCGGGGGCGTGCTGAAAATTCCGCCCGGGACGTATGAACTCAGTGAACCGCTTCATATCAAAACCGGAGATACACGCATCGAAGGTTCCGGGACGGCGACCCATCTGGTCAACAAGAACACGGAGGGGAAACCGGCGATCTTGATCGAACATCCGGATTGGGTCGGGAAAAAAGTCCCTTCTGCAGATCGCCTGTGGCGGGTCAACTTGGCCAATTTTCGGGTGACCGGAAACGAACACAGCGGTGCCGGAATCGAGGCCCGTTACATCGAAGAGATTTTGGTGCAGGGTGTCAGCAGCAGTTATCACGGCGGCGACGGATTGCGGTTGCACTTCTGTTACGAGGATCCTCGCGTCAGCGATTGTCTGTTCACGTACAACAAGCGTTGCGGTGTATCGATCGAAGGTTGCCACGACATCATCGTCTCGGCCAATCAATTCGAAGAGAACCAAGACGGTTTGCGTTGCATCGATTCATTCAACTTGACGATGAGCGGCAACAACCTGGACGACCATCTCGGGGATGGAGTCGTGATTGAAAACACCTACGGTTCCGTCGTCGCCAGCAACATGATCGATGAGTGCCAGGGTTGGGCGATCGTGCTGGACCGAGATTGTTACGGGATCACCCTGTCCGCTAACGTGATCGCGCACGAGTTCACCGGCGGAATCGATTTGCGCGACGCACACGGATGCGCGATCTCGGCCAACACTTTCACCATCGTCAAACAAGTGGGCGTGGCGGTTCGCAAGGAATCGGGCAGCATCACGATCAGCGCCAACAATTTCAGCGACACCTGGGTCGGCAACGACGAGAACGGCAAGCCGCTCAGGAAACGCGATCCCGTGCCCAGCAAGACGGAACCAAACCCGAACGAAGCGGCGGGCATTCTGTTGGAGGACTGCACGGCCGTGGTGATTTCCGGCAACCTGTTCTCTGGGCTGGCCGGCGAAGCGGTGCGGCAGGAAGGGGATTGCACCAAAGTTCTCGTTCACGGCAACGGCTTGCAAGAACTGGAAACGAACTGAGTTTGCCTGCAGCAGGGGGATGGGATTTTGGCGGTGCAAAATGGGAGGCAGCGGTGGATCATCGACGGCGGAAAGCCCTCCCCTCACTCGACCCTCCTGCCAGGCATCGGTATCTGCCACCGGCATCCACTCTGCCGGCCCTCCGGGCCTGAAGGACGTCGCCTATCCGGCGAAATGCGATACATCGAAAACGTGAGAGTCAGCAAAACTCAAAACTCAAAACTCAAAACTCAAAACTTGAAACTCAAAACTTGAAACTTGAAACTTGAAACTTGAAACTTGAAACTTGAAACTTGAAACTTGAAACTTGAAACTTG
>NZ_JBFHKV010000405.1:0-6772 GCF_041595215.1 Stieleria sp.
GATCATCTTCTTCCTGGTGTCCAGCCACTTGGCGCGACAGGAGTCGCGATTGCCCGTCGAGCTGCCCGTCGCGTCGACGCACAACCCGCTCAGCGTCGACCCGGTCTCGGTGACCATCACCGTCAATCGCGACCGTCAACGACTCGTCGGCGGCAAAGTCCTCGACGACGCAGCGCTCGATGCGATCCTGAACGATGTGGTGCGTCGTGACGGCGAATCGGCGTCGCTGCGAATCCGCACCGACGGCGCCGTCCCCTATGGAAGCATCGAGCCGATCTTGAAAGCATCGGCCGAACTCGGCCTGTTGGATATCAAATTGGCCGTCAAAGAACAGGGCTAGCGTGATGCGATTACCCAGCCATGGTCGAACGGGTGCCTTGGAAGTCAAAATGACGCCGATGATCGACGTCGTTTTCTTGCTGCTGATCTTCTTCGTCTGGACCAGCAGTTTCGAGACCCCCGAGTACGACTTGCCGAGCGTCTTGGCCGAAGTCCCCGCCGGCGGCAGCGAAGCCAACACCGACCAACCGCCTCCGGTGGAAGCGTTTGACGAGATCGTGGTCAAGTTGATGGTGCGGAACGGCTTGCCCGTGATCGAGTTCGGCGGCCAGCGGATCGACTCGATCGAGGTGTTGCAATCGCGGTTGACGGAAGTGATCGCATTGGGCGTGCAGCCACCGGTGATCATCGACCCGGAGAGCGAAGTCACGATGGAACGCACGGTCGCCGCCTACGACGCCGCCCGGGCCGCCGGCGCCGACCGCGTCCTCTACGCCACCGCGGCGGACTGAGCGTGGCGTAAGCTTCCAGCTTGCGAATCTGGGAATCGCCTGAAGGCTAGACACCAACATGCGCTGGTGTCCAGGCTTGAGCCGCGCCGGGTCGCTGCTCCGCCTGCCGATTCCGCGATCGCCGCTCATTTGTTGCAGACGCGTCGCGGGGGCTGTATGTTGGCCCCGTTAGATTGACAGCTTCGAGACGACAACGAAACAACAACAGTGCACACGACCAGTGCACGCAGACAGCGCACACAGACAGTGCACGTGCAACACGAGGCGGGACACCGATGCGATTGACCAGCTTGCTTTTCCTTCTAGGCGCCGTATTCGTTCTCGGGAATTGTCCGACGAACGCTCAGACGCTCCAGTTCAGAGAGGTACTCCATTCTGACACTCAGGTCCCTGGATTTGGCCCCAACACCACCGCAAGCTTTGTGCGTTCCGATGGAGACGAAGACGTCTTTATCGCATCGGGTTTCAATGCGACAACGAATCAAAATGAATTCGGGATCATCCGCCGCAGCTCCGACGGAAGCTTTTCGACACTGGTCGATCACAACACCATCGTGTCCCATCCGATCTTTTCCGGGACGACGACCTTCAGTTTCATTGATGCCGTCGACGTTTTCGAAAACGACGTGTTCTTTAGCGGCCGGGTGAGCACGGATAACTACCTTTATCGTCTCGGTTCAGGCGGCACACCGCAACTGATCGAGCAAACGGGAACATCGCCGCGAACGTTCCGAAACCTTCGGGTGCTGGCCAACGGGGACGTCGTGATGCACGGCTCGGGGACCTCCTCCGTTTTCAACAACCCGGGTTTCTACAAGAATTCCGGCGGAACCAACACAACGATCGCCAACCGCAACACGGCGGTTCCCTCGGGCACCGGAAACTTCGACATCGACAGCTTTCAATCCTCGCGAGGTGACATCGGCAAGAATGGTTCCATTCTGTTCCATGGCAACAACGGCGCCGGCTTGTCCGGCGTCTATTCCGACCGATCCGGAACGCTGGAAAAGATATTCGATACCAACGATTTCATGCCTGGTACCGGCGAGCAATTTCTGGGTTTTGCCGATACCGAGATCGACAACAACGTCGCTTACTTCGCAGCCGCAACGGTCAACGCGTCGAACAATCGAATTGGCTTTTATTCCGTCGACGAAGCCGGCAATTTTGACACCCTGGTCAACAACGACACGCCTTATGGAGACGATGAGTTTCTGAATTTCGATACGTTTTCGTTGGCCGTCAATGGTGACGCGGCCGTGTTCCGTGCCGTGACGGACAACGACCCGGAATTGGTGACGTACTACAAAGTGGGTTCCACCTTTGGCGAATTGGCCCGCGTCGGTGATGTGATCGACGGTCGTCAAATCTCGTTTCTCGCTGGAGCATCGGCCGCCGAGGAGGGTGAGTTTTACATCTCGTTCCGTTTTACCGACAACACCTTGGGGACCTACCGCGTAGCCGTTTCCGCGGTGCCAGAGCCATCCCTGTTTGCCCCGATTTTGATCGCAGCGGGTTGCTGCCTGACGCAGCGGCGGCATCGCAAACGCGTGCGGTCGTCGAGGTCTTCGGCAACTGTTTGACATGTCCCAGTCAATTGATGCCCTTCGGTCCCATCCGTTCTCGCAGATTAATTTGTTTCCGGCAATGACGAACTCTCGTGTCGACTGACCAGTTTGGACGGCGCGACGCCATAGACGCGTTTGAACGCTCTGGAAAATTGAAACGGGTCCGCGAACCCCATCACCTCCGCGACATCCCGGACTTTCATCTGTTCGTGCAGCAACAGTTCGGCCGCATGGTGCATCCGCAATCGAATGAGAAACTGATAGGCGCCGATCGATGCATGTTTCTTGAACAGACGTGAGATGTAGATCGGCGTGACCTGACAGGCTTGGGCAACTTGCTCGATCGTCGTCAGATCCAAAAAGTTTTTCTCGATGAATGCGCGAACGTGCTCGTAAGTTCGAAAGGATTTTGGAATCGACTTTTCGCCGGTCGTGATCTGCCGCTGACGAATCTTCATCAGCAAGGTGCGGGTGACCAGTTGGCAGATCTCGGGTGAAAAGCGAGTGTTCTCACCCGCTTCGCGATCGATCGTGTCCCACAGCTCCGTCAATTCTCCGACCCGCGCCGTGACCACCGGTTTGCCCCTCAACAAACCGGCCGCGGCAACCAGCGACTTTGCCTCCCAGCCCGAGATATCCAGATAGTATTTTCGCATCGCTCCAGGCGGTGCATTCTCGATGCGATGCCGAATGCCCGGGCCGTAGGCGAACGCCATGCCGCGAGAAAGACGAAAACGCTTGCCTTGCAAGGTCAACCAGCCGTGGCCTTCGGTGACCAATTCGATCCCGAAGTATGGAAAGCCTGATCGTTCAACGATGTAGTCGGGCAGCATCCGCTCCACGCCGCCGCAGACCACCGACAGCCGTTGATCCGGCGGGGGATTCAAGTCCAGGTAAAACCGTTTGGATTCCCTGGTTTGTCGCGAGATGAAATCTGGATCGCGTCCCATGCGGGGGCCTCCGACTGTTCACAAAAGACGACCGAATCCATCAATTTCCGCGTCGTTTTTCAGTTTAAGAATAGCTATCTCTGTTTGAGCTTGGCTATGTAAAAAATCTTCCAAGGGGCGACATTAGCTCATTCTCATCACATCTGTGCGCCTCAATGCCCTGCTCCATTCGCCACACCCTTTTTCCAGAGGTCAATTGTAGCGGTGTTTTCCGGCGTCCACAGCCACCTCATTTCCGTATTTGGAGAGCCTTTTCATGATGCCTCGGACCTATGCCCGCAAGGGATTCACGCTCGTCGAACTGTTGGTGGTGATTGCCATCATCGGGATTCTTGTGGGGCTGTTGCTGCCCGCCGTCCAAGCGGCACGGGAGGCGGCTCGACGAATGAGTTGCAGCAACAATTTCAAGCAGATCGGAATTGCGATGCACAATTACCATGCCGCCTACAAGAGCCTTCCGATGCACGGCGGCGGGACCACCGACAACATCACTCGGCACATCTGGCGTCCCTCGGAGATTTCCAATAACGGCCGTCTGAGCTATCTGGTCGGGTTGACTCCGTTTATGGAGCAACAAGGTATTTGGGATCAGATTTCGAATCCCAACAATCGTGACTCACTCGGCAATTCGCCTCCCAACGCGAGCGGCAATGGTGGCGCCGAGGCGCTTCGCAACGGTGCCAGCTTCTCTCCGATGGGCCCGACTCCGGATGAAATCCTCTACACGCCCTGGGCCAGTGAAATCCCCACGCTTCGCTGCCCGAGCGATCCTGGAGTCGGTCTTCCGGCCTTGGGGCGAACGAACTACGCCGCATGCTTGGGCGATTCTGCCGAGCGGGCTCACCAGGGGGCATGGGGGAACGGCTCGGCACCGCTGGGTCGACCGAACCAGACGCTTTCGATCGAGATCAACGGGGCCGGCCGCGGCGTGTTCGTGACGCACAAATCGATGAAATTCCGTGACATCCTTGATGGGCTATCCAACACGATTGCGGCCGGGGAAATCGCGACCGACCTGGGGGACAAAGACACGCGCACGATCGCGACCAACCGTGGTTGGTCGTTCATCCGCAACTTCCCGCCGACCGATTGCGATGCCCTGGTCGATCCCGATCGCCCACGTTTCTGGGCTCCGACCACGGCGACCGTCGGCGCCACCAGTGGCCGCGGATTTCGCTGGGCAGAGCACATCCCGAACTCCTCCGGCTTCTTCACCGCATCGCCTCCCAACGACCCGATCTGCACCGAACAGAACGCCGGCAACTCGGGTTGGTACACCGCCTCGAGCCGTCACCAGGGCGGGGCGCATATCCTGATGGCCGACGGTGCAGTCATCTTCATGACCGATTCGGTCGAGTCGGGAGACCAAAACGCGCTCGGGATCAACGCCTATCGTACCCCGGGTGCAAAGAGCCCGTACGGGTTGTGGGGCGCACTTGGAACCCGCGCGGCATACGAGACGATTGAAGAACAGCTGAATCAATAACAGCGTTGCCATTGGACTGCCGCCCGCGTCGGGGGCGGCAGTCGTTTCCTTTTTTCATCCGAAACTCACATCACTCAATATGTCAAAATTATTTCACGGGCTGTTGCTCGCCGCGTCTTGCTTCCTGTTGGTCGGCTGCGGGAGCGAAGGCCCCACCAGCGTCGTCGAAAACGCCCAGCAATCCGATGTCGACGAATACAATCGAATGCTGCAGGAGGAGCAGGCCCAGATGAAGGCCGGCATGGAAGCGGCAGCCAAGGAAGGAATCAAGGACTACTGAGCAGACCACGAGACCATAGTGTGAGGAGGGCCTGCAATGAGATCGATCACAGAGACGACCTTCAGGCTCTCCACTTTTTTGGTTGCGCTATTGCTCTCAGGTGGATGCGGCAAGCCTGGCGATTCGGCGTCACAGGGCGCCGCGAGGTCGACTGTCGCGGCGGCGACGGGCGACTCCAGAGACGCCGCGATCGATCGCCTTCGGCAAGCCATGGACGGGCGTCGGTACGCGACGGCGGAGAAACTGGCCCGCGAGGCAATGCTGCGGTTCCCCCACGACGTCGTGATTCTGCGTCTGGCGGCCGACGTCGCATTTGCCAATGGCCAGCCGACCGTCGCGGCGGAACTGGTCGCCGAAGCCGCCATCGCGGACGGATTCGCCGATGAGCAGTTGGTCCAAAATGCCGTCTTGGCGTTTGTGGGGACGGGGCAGTTGTTCGAACTGATCGACCTGTTGGACCAAGTCGTCGCCGCGCATCCGGAACGACACGAGTCGCGACGATTGCTCTTTGATTTTTTGGTCAATGCCGAAGACCACCATCGCGCGACGCCACACGGCAGAATCCTTGTTCGCGAGCGCCAGTTCGATCGTGTCCTATTGTTTTCACTTGCCACGATCGAACAACGCAACATGGAAACCAATTCCATGCAGGAGCTGCAAAAGCGAAACCCAGACGACCCTCGACTGAAAATCGCCGAGGTCCGTTCCTACGTCGACTCGGGACAGTGGAACGAGGTCGAACAGACGATACTGGAAATCTTGCGGTATAGCCCGGACTACATACCGGCCCAGATCCTGTTCGGTCAGTACATCGTGTATTCGAATCAACTCGGCCGGATCGACCAGTGGCTGGCTTGTGTCACGGACGAAACGAAAGACCGTTGGCAGTATTGGGCGCTGCTTGGCGATGTCGCAAGACAAAAGGGAAACCTCGAACAGGCCGCGCGCGCCTATCGAGAATCCGTTCGTAAAAATCCCGATGTCGGTGAAGTCCTGGCGAAGCTGGCGCGATGTCTGGAGCAACTCCGACGCGACGGAGCATCGATTGACGAAGCGATCATCACGGTGGTCAATCAACGCGCCCAACTGCTGAGTCGATTCAGCCAGGAGAAAGAACGACTCTACAAACTCGGGAATCGGTCCAACGCGATTATCGTCCAGATGGCCAAGACCCTCGTCGAACTCGGACGCCTATGGGAAGCGGAAGCTTGGACCGCCTACGCCATGACGATTCCCGACGACGATGCACCATCGGTCCGCGCGATGCGGCAGTCGATTGTCGACAAACTCACCGCGGACACTCCTTGGCGCCACGCCCCAGACCCGCTGCTGGCGACATTGGATCTAAGGCACTATCCGACACCGGAGAGCCAACTGATCGCGGGCCCGACATCGAAAAAGACGGAATCACTGATCCGACGGTCGGTCAAACCCGTGCTGCGGGACGAGACCGACCGGTTGGGCTTGGCCATCGAACGCAACGCCGATCGACCGGATCGCGACTCCGAGGGGGTGCCCTTGTATGCGCAGATGGAATCGGGAGGCTGCGCGATCGACTTTGACCTCGACGGATGGCCTGATCTGTATGTCGCGGCTGCCGGCGGCACGCCCGGAAAACTCGACTCACCCAATAATTCGATGTTTCGCAATCTGGCTGGCCGCTTCGCTGACGCGACCCACGCGACGCTCGCCGGCGA
>NZ_JBFHKV010000406.1:0-6768 GCF_041595215.1 Stieleria sp.
CGGTGGCGATCCAGGCCCAGCGGGCGCAAAAGTCATTGACCGAATCTCGCGATCGTCTCGTCCGTGACGCGGCTCGAAGCACGCCGCTGGTGGGCGCACACCCCGCCGTCGTCGCAGTGCGCGAAAGCGGCACCAAGGTGGCCAAGACCGATTTGACGGTCATGATCCTCGGCAGCAACGGAACCGGAAAAGAAGTCGTTGCCCGACACATTCACTATGAAAGCGAGCGGAAGAACGGTCCCTTCATCGCGGTCAATTGCGCGGCGCTGGTCGAGTCTTTGTTGGAGAGTGAACTGTTCGGGCACGAGCGGGGTTCGTTTACCGATGCCAACGCGACACGCGTCGGCAAGTTCGAACTCGCCAGCGGCGGCACACTGTTCTTGGACGAAGTCGGTGACATGAGTCCCGGAGGCCAAGCCAAGCTGTTACGTGTGCTGGAACAGCGGGAAGTCGTCCGAGTCGGGGGCAGTGTGCCGATTCCCGTCGACGTCCGCGTGATCGCAGCGACCAATCAACCGCTGGAACAATTGATTGCCGAAAAACGTTTCCGCGAAGACTTGTTCTTTCGATTGAACGTGGTGTCCTTGACCCTGCCGGACTTGGCCAATCGTGGACGTGACGTGTTGCTGCTGGCGGACCATTTCCTGAATCATTTCTGTTACCAGATCGGTCGCAAAGTTCCCTCGCTGTCGGATTCCGCGCAAACGGCATTGTTATCACACCATTGGCCCGGCAACGTACGCGAGCTTCGCAACACGATCGAACGGGTGTGTTATCTCTCGACCGGAGACATGATTCACGCTCCCGATCTGGAACTTCGTCAGCCGCCGATCTCTACGTCGAAAGAACACGACCGAAATCAACGGACCTATCGCGTTGATCTGCCGACGTCACTGGCCGAGTCGACTCGTCTGTTCCAGATCGATCATATCCGTCAGGCGATCGACCAATGCGGCGGCAACATGACCGAGGCGGCATCGAAACTTGACCTCCATCGATCGAACCTGTATCGAAAGATGAAGCAGTTGGGAATGCGCACCGGTGACGAGGATGGCGAAGTGGTCGCGGGGTGATGCAATAAAAAAACTGCCGCCCGCATGCGGGCGACAGTGACCATGATGCGATAGCGCATCGTTGGGGCCTTATTGTTAGCGGAAGGGCGCGAGCCCTCCGGTCTTTCAAGGTGTTTTCGCGCCGAAACCGGACGGCTCGCTTAGACGTTCGCCAAAACTCCAGGTCAATGCGTTACCGCGTTGCCTTCGATGGATTAACGACGGAAACGACCGAACAGTCCACGTCGTCGCGCGGTGTATCGCGGGGTGCAGTACGTCGTTCCTTGCGAATAGCCGTACTGGGGTCGCGCGTTGTAGGATCGGTAGCCTGAGTTGTAGCCCGGCGTGTAATACATGTTTCGGTTCGAGTAGACACCGTTGTTGTATCGGTACGTCCCTTGGTCGTAACGATCGAACACACCGCCGCCGTCAATGACGCCGCCTCCGTCGATGATTCCGGCGCCCGGCGTTGCATCCATGATGCCGCCACCATCGATGATTCCGCCACCGTCAATCACTCCGCTTTTCGGACGCGCATCGAATACGCCGCCGCCGTCGATGACGCCACCTCCGTCGATGATGCCAGGGCCTTGCGCGTTGCTCGTGGCACTGAAAGAGGCGAGGACCAAACCTGCGGATGCTGCATAGAGGGCCAGTTTCTTCATGATGAACTCCAAGTGGTATCGTTGATGGAACATCGAAACGATTTCGATGCGTGTGACACTGGCCGATGTCGCACAAGCGATGCCAAAGACGCGTTGTTGCCGATCAGATGATTTGAGCGGACTTGGGAAACTGGGCGAAAGCTCCGGAGAATCGCAGCCGATTACTCAGCATTTTCCGGGAGAATCGGGCCGTTTGACGGGCACCGATCGCGCGATCGAAAAATCTGGTGAGGCGTCATCAACGACCGCCGACGTGTCCGGATTCGTTCCGAATTGGTCGTTCAGGCGCCACGCCGGTGCGCCCGATTGCTAGCAGTTCATCGAGACGAAGCACACTGCATGTGGGGGCGGTTGATGCGGCAGCGGGGCGGGGGCGTTGGCGTTATTGTTGGCGCTACTATTATCGCTACTGTTGGCTGATCAGGCGTCTCAGTTTGGGCAACAGTTCACGCAGTGCCCGGGAGCGATGGCTGAGCGCCCGTTTGACGGTCAGGTCCAGTTCCGCGAACGTCTTGTGGTACTCGCGGATTTCGAACAGCGGGTCATAGCCGAAGCCGCCACTTCCAGACGGTTCGGTTCGGATCACTCCGCCACAGACGCCGCCGGTGGTGATCCGCACGTTGCCGTCGGGATCGGACAAACAGACTTCACAGTGGTAGCGTGCGGTCCGTTTTTCCATCGGGACGCCCGCCAATTCGCTTAGCAGTTTTGCGTTGTTGGCTTCATCGTCCCCGTGTCGTCCGGCGTACCTTGCCGAGTAGACACCGGGGGCACCGCCGAGCGCGTCGACGGCCAGACCGCTGTCTTCGGCCAGCACCCAACGGCCAAGATGTTTGGCCTGTTCGGTCGCTTTGAGAGCCGCGTTTTCAGAAAACGTTTCACCGGTTTCTTCGACGTCGATCGAATCCGGGATCTCGGCGAGCGAATGCAAACTGTAGTGTTCTGCCGGCAGCATCAACCGCAACTCGATCAGCTTCTTGGCGTTGTTGGTCCCCAGGACAAGATCGAACATCAGCAAACCCTACAACAAAAGTGGCGTAAGCTTCCAGCTTGCGATTCCGAGAAGCCCCAGCTTTCAGCGAGTGCATTCATGCGACGCAAGCGTCCTGCCTCCTCCACGGAAAGACTATTGTTTTTCGACGGCTTTGGCGAGCGCGTAGATTTCGTCGGCATTGAGCACTTTGTCGTTCGATTCGAACAACGATTGAATCGCCGCGCGGTGCGTCTTCATCTTCAATCCGCCGACGCCGATCGCGCCATAGCCGACCGCGTCGGAGTCTTCGCTGATCGGTTTGGCTTTGTCCATCACCGCAATGCCACCCAATCCCGCCGGGGGCACGGCGTTGAGGTCGATGGCGACCGCCAAGTCTTTCGCTGCGACCAGATCAGATTTTTCGGCCAGCTGGATGCCGGCAGCCCCACAGGCGATCACGATGTTGGCGGGGGCAAGAATGCTGCCGACTTGATCGGGAGACCCAGATTCGGCGGCCGACAATCGATCCGCAATGTTCTCGCCGGCGTCATGGGCGACTCGGTCGCAAGCCTCTTGGGCGCGAGCCAAGGATCGGCTGGTCAGCGTGACCGATGCGCCGTCGCTGGCCAGCAAGCGTGCGACCCGTTGGCCGACCGGTCCGGTGCCACCGAGGACCACGGCATGCGCTCCGGCGAGTTCCAGGTGTCGTGCGGCGGCGACGACGGCGGCCGCGGCGGTCGTGTTGCAACCATTGGCGTCCATCATCACTGAGACGCGAACGGGTCCGAAGAACGCATCCGTCACGCATTGAAGCAGCGTTTCGGCGAGCGTGACATCGCTGCCACCGAGAAAGATGGCGGTGTTTTTGAGATCGTCGCCGCCGCGGGTGAACATCGCACCGTGGACGAGCGGTTCGATCGATGTCGCTTGGACGCCCGCATACGGAACCAGATGGTCGACGCCGGAATCGACGGCGACGACGGCATCAAACGAGCTGGCTTGGGGATCACAATCGAATTGAAACAGAATGCGTTTCGTCATGCGTTGCCCGGAGGTTAGGGGGCGGGTTTCAGAGGTCGCGTGGATCGACCAATCATGGGCCGACCGCTTGGAATGGCAGTCATTTGCCGGCGGTCGAGCGAACCGAACACCGCCTGATCAGCAGGCGATGTTCTGGATCACCGATAAAGAAGTCACCCTCCTTGGCAGGAGGGTCGAGCGAAGCGAGGGGAGGTGGAACGGGCGAATCGCCAGTTTCGCGTCGTGCTTAGAAGTTGCCCTTGAACGGGTGCGCCGCGGAATCCTTTTGCGCGATCATTTCTTGGGCCGTCGGTTTGCCGCCCATCGCGTTGGCCAGCGATTGCTTGACCGCTTCGTAATTGAAGTTGTAGATCTTTTCGTCATCGTCGGCTTCGGGGTGAATGAACACACCGCAGACACAGACCAAGTCTTCGGCTTGATCGGCGGGGATGACGCCTTCGGCGACCGAGTCGGCGACGGCTTTGGCGACGGCCGCTTGGGCAGGGCCGAACATTTGCACGACCTGCTTGAAACCCTTCAAAGTGACCTTGGTGATCATCACGGTCGACGGTTTGACGGCCACGTTGGGCGCCAGAACGGCCAACAAGTTCGTGTGACCTTCGCTTTGCGTGGACAGGGCGTTGGCGAAGGCGGTGCCGACCGGACCGTCTTTGCTGCCGATCATCAAATCGATGTGTGCGACTTCGTTGCCATCGCCCACCAGGGCCTCACCAATGTAAAACTTCATTTCAGTGACCTGTTCAAAAGAAAGTTTGGTTCGAAGACCGGTGGGGAAACACATGTCCGTTGCCCCGCATGACGCTCCGGCAATCGGACCGCTGAGCGCCTGGGGTGGGTCTGGAGTCGGGGAAAAGCTAACAAACCATGACGCCGATGCAAACACCCGGTCAAATTCAAAATTCCCAGTCGCCCCGGACGGCCGATTGTGATCGATCCCGGCGTGGTCCCGTCGTGCTGGTCGGCGCTTCGGTCCGGGCAGCGGCGGAATCGGCACGAATCGCCGGTTTTTCGCCGATCGCCGTCGATCATTACGGCGACCGTGAGACGCTGGCGGCGGCCCGACGCTGGTATCAGCTGGACGATTTCCTGGATTCCCTGGAATCGCGGCCGCTTGACCGCATCGTCCCCGAACGGGCACCGATTGCGCTCGTGGGCGGGCTTGAGCGAGGTTACGGCTGGATCGGTCCAACTGAGCGTTCGTTTTGGGGCGCTTCTCCCGAGCAGTTCTTGACCTGTGACCGCCCCGAGTTTCTGAGCGACTTGGCCGCCCGCGCGGCCGTGCGGTTGCCGGAGACACGCTGTGCGGGCGCGGCGTCCCCGGGTTGGCTGGTCAAGCGTCGCGGCAGCTCCGGCGGTCTGGGCGTGTCCTACAGCGAGGGTGTGGGAGAGATTCCCGCCGGGGCGATCTTGCAGCGGCCCGTTCGTGGCCGCATCTGCGGGGCAAGCTTTTTCGGCTTGGGAGACCGGGCGATGTTGCTGGGCGTGTGCCGGCTATTGAAAAAACGAATCGGGCCGTATCCGTTCGTGTTCGCCGGGGCGCTCGGTCCGATCCCCTTGAACGTCGAGCTGGTAAACGCGCTCGGTCGACTCGGCGACGCCTTCTGTTGCCTTTCGCCGCTCGTCGGTCCTTTCAACATCGACGTGGTGCTGCGACACGACACGGTCACGCTGTTGGAGGTCAACCCGCGTTGGAGTGCTTCGATGGAATTGGTCGAGCGGGCATGGGGCGCGACGTTGAATGAGCCGTGTTCGATGTTTGACGAATCGGCCGATTGGATTCGTCGTGTGGAACAGATCGCGCTGGATCACGCTGGCGTTTTTCCGTCGGACCACGCGTTTCTCAAACGCGTGCTGTTTGCGCGAACCGATCGCCGTGTGGATGCCACCGACTTTGACCGGCAGCCGAGCGATGACCGCTGGGTGTGGAAAGACGTTCCCCGCCGGCCGACCGATGTCCGGCGTCACGAGCCGCTGGCGACCTTGATCGCGCCCCTGGAACGCATGTCGCTTCAACAAGCGTTTCGCGTTATGGTTTGATCATGAAAGAACCGCAGACCGGCACCAGCCCCGAACCGTTGGATGTGATTGCCGTCGGATCACATCCCGACGACGTCGAAGTCGCGTGTGGTGGGACGTTGGCCAAGCTTGCCGCGGCGGGGCATCGGGTCGGGATCGTCGATTTGACCGATGGAGAGCCGACGCCGTACAGCGACGGTCCGGAGGCGCGGATGAAGGAAGCCGAGGCGGCAGCAAACGTGCTGGGCGCGGTCGTGCGGATTCAACTGGACCTTCCCAATCGTCGTCTGTTGGATTGCTTCGAGCATCGGGTCGCATTGGCGAAAGTCTTTCGTCGCTATCGGCCACGCATCGTGATCGGTTTTGGCGACAAGACGCCGATGGCATCGCCGGATCATTTCCAAACGATGCTGATCACCGATGCCGCCGTCTTTTACAGTCGGTTGACCAAATGGGAGGAGCACTTTGACGGGTTGCCGGTTCATCAAATCGAACGCCAGCTTTACTTTCGGCTTGCG
Organism: Stieleria sp.; assembly: GCF_041595215.1. Lineage (NCBI taxonomy): Bacteria > Pseudomonadati > Planctomycetota > Planctomycetia > Pirellulales > Pirellulaceae > Stieleria > Stieleria sp. The sequence goes on from NZ_JBFHKV010000406.1 coordinate 6,266, forward strand.
ATTGAGCCGATGACGTTGGCGGGAAATCCGTTTCACATCCTGGTCGACATCGGCGAGACGCTGGAACAGAAGATCGCATCGATGCAGTGTTACCACAGTCAATTCGCGCACAAGCACGCGATGGACGAGCGGATTCGCGCTGCGGCGGTGATGACCGGTTCGATCGCCGGCATCGCGGCCGCGGAAGCCTTTGCCGCGGCGCGGCCGTTTGCGGCCAAGGATCTGATGAGTGCCGTGGGGCTGTAGCGGTCGGTGTCGCTGCGGAGCAGCGAGCGGGAGTCGCCTGAAGGCTAGACACCAACGCGCGCTGGTGTCCAGGCTTTAGCCGCCCATTCCGCTGCTTCGCAGCGAGCGGAAATCGCCTGAAGGCTAGACACCAACGTGCGCTGGTGTGCAGGCTTTAGCCGCCCAGTCCGCTGCTACGCAGCGAGCAGGAGTCGCCTGAAGGCTAGACACCAACGTGCGCTGGTGTCCAGGCTTTAGCCGCGCGTGTCGCTGCGGAG
>NZ_JBFHKV010000407.1:0-6750 GCF_041595215.1 Stieleria sp.
ACGAGTCCTCCGCAGTCGGCATGTGGGCAAGGACTCGTCGCCTCGTCCACTACCGCCTACCCGAAAACCAAGTTCGCCAAACGGCTGATCTTCACTTGACATCAGCCGGCTTGCGCCAGCGCGAGCGGCCTCCTCATCGGTGTTCACTTAGCGGTATCGGGCTCGCGCCCTTCCGCAAACCAAAGCCACCCCATTTAGCGGCAAACGAACCTACGCCAGCAGTTCGCGGACGATGCGCCCCTCCACATCCGTTAGGCGGAACTCTCGCCCCTGATAACGATACGTCAGCCGCTCGTGATCAAGCCCCAACAGGTGCAACACGGTGGCGTTGAGGTCGTGAACGTGCACGCCGTCCTGGACCACATCCATGCCAAATTCATCGGTCTTGCCATAGCGGACGCCTCCCTTCACCCCGCCACCGGCCAGCCAACACGTGAACGCGTCCTTGTGGTGGTCCCGGCCGGACAGCCCCTGACCCTTGTTGCTGCCCTGGTTGAGTGGCGTACGCCCGAACTCTGATCCCCAAATGATCAAGGTGTCATTGAGCATACCGCGTCGCTTAAGATCACCGATCAACGCAGCAATCGGGCGATCGGTCTGTCGACATTTCTCCGGCAGACGCTTTTCGATGTTGCCATGATGATCCCAATCGGAATCGTAAAGCTCGATCAGTCGGACGCCACGCTCGACCAACCGCCTGGCCAACAAGCAGTTGTTGGCAAACGACGCGTTACCCGGCTCGGCACCATACATCGACAACGTCTCCTCCGTCTCCCCGTCCAGACTCATCAGTTCGGGGACCGACATTTGCATCCGATACGACATCTCGTACTGGCTGATCCGCGTCGCGATCTCCTCGTCCCCGGTCGCCAAGCGTTGCTGCTCGTTGAGTTCCTCCAAGGCGTCCAAGACCTGGCGACGCTGCTGCATCGAACGGCCTTCGGGGTTGGAAAGGAACAACACTGGATCGCCCTTGGAACGAAATTGAATGCCCTGATAAATGCTCGGCAAAAAGCCAGGCGACCACATGCTGGTGCCCGCCCCGCCGGCCGGCCCGCTGAGCATCACCACGTAGCCGGGCAGGTCTTTGTTTTCCGAGCCGAGTCCGTAGCTGACCCACGAACCAAAGCTGGGCCGCCCGCCGCGACCGAACCCGGAGTGCAAAAACATCTGCGCCGGGGCGTGGTTGATTTCATCGGTGTGCATCGAATGAATGAACGCCAACTCATCTGCGACCTGACTGAGGTGCGGCCACAACTCGCTCATCGTGTGCCCGCACTGGCCCTGCCGCGAAAACTTCCACGGCGAACCGGCGAGCGTGGACGTCTTGCCGATGAACGCAAAGTCGCGTCCCTTGGTGACCTCCGGCGGGCAAGGCTGGTTGTGTCGTTTGACCAGTTCGGGCTTTTCCTGAAACAAATCCAACTGCGACGGCGCCCCGATCATGTGCAGATAAATCACATGCTTGGCGCGCGGCGCGAAGTGCGGCCCGGCGGTCGCCGCGAACGAATCTTCACTCAGCAGTGACGCCAGTGCGATCGAGCCGAATCCGATTCCACCGGTACCGAGAAACCCACGCCGGTCAAACCGGACGACGTCATCGAGATCATTACGATTGGCCTGGGAACGGGAATTCACTTTGCGACGCGACATGCGATGACGATTTGATGTGGAAGGCAATGTGGTCATCAGACGGCTCAGTCTTTGGTGATGGTTTCGTGCAGGTTCAGCAGCGCGGTGGCGACGCCGTACATCGGATCGGCAGAATCCGATTGCTGACGATACAGATGACGAAGCGTCGCAAGCTCACTGGAATTGGGTTGCCGCGCCGTGCACAACTGAAAGGCAAACTCGATTTGGTCGTCGATCGATGCGTCGCCCCTTTCGGCCGCGATTCTTGACGACAGGGCTTGGGCGGCTTCGACATAAACCGGATCGTTCAGCAAGGTTAACGCTTGCAACGGAGTGTTGGTCCGAGAACGCTTGACGGTGCAGGCCAAACGCGCGGTGGCGTCGAAGTTAATGAAACTGGGATACGGCGAGCCCCGTTTCACGACGACGTAGATGCCACGCCGATGTCGCTCGCCGCCCGGGCTGACTTCATAGTCATACGCCTCGCCGCCGACCTTGGACCACACACCGTCGGGTTGGTAGGGGCGAATCGATGGGCCGTGTTGACGTAAACTCAACAAGCCGGCGATCGCCAATGCATTGTCGCGAATCATCTCGGCGTCCATTCGAAAACGCGGCCCACGCGCCAGCAGACGGTTCTCTGGGTCGACATCGCGAAGTTCATAGCGCACGTTGGACGATTGTTGGTAGGTCGCCGACGTGACGATGGTCTTCAGCAAACGTTTCATCGACCACCCCTTGTCCATCAACTCAACTGCCAACCAATCAAGCAGTTGAGGGTGCGAGGGTGGTTCGCCCTTGATGCCAAAATCCTCGGGCGTGGTGACAATGCCGGCGCCGAAAAGTTCCATCCACCAACGGTTGACGGTCACGCGAGCCACGAGCGGATTGTCGCCTGAAACCAACCAACGGGCCAGCGTCAGACGGTTCTCCGGCCCGTCAGGGCAAGGGTGCAAGACCGCCGGCGTGCCGGGCTGCACCGGATCGCCCGGCGTGCGATAATCGCCCCGCTCAAACACCGCGGACGTTCGCGGTTGGTCCAGTTCGATCATCACCAACGTCGTGTCGGGCGCCAGCTGCTTGATCTGCTTTTGCAGCTGCGCGATCTGCTTGTCGAGTGCATTGAATGCCTTGTCCCGCTCGACCCGGTATTGAACCAGCGTCTTTCGTTCCTTGTCCGACCATTCGGCCGGAGACTTTCGCGCCGCCCGGGCGATCACTTCGGGAACGGCTTCGGCGTCAACGTCTCCGGTCACGACCGAAAGCTTGAAGCGACCGATGGTCAGCGCTCGGCCGAAGTGTTGCGTCATCGTGATCGCCAGCGGTCGATCGGCGGCAAGCTCGATCGGTTCGTCCAGCACAAACGTCGCCCAGTGCGGTTTGCCCTGTTGCGGTGAAATCGCCCAGCCACTCTTCGGATCGTCATCGATCGCGGCGGCCACGGGATAGTTCTTTTGCGAAAAACTCGCCTTCGCCGCCGAGAAAGAAAGCGTCTGTTTTCGCTCCACCGTATCAGCCCCAGCGTCGACTCCAGCGCTTGCAACACGCTCCACCTGAAAATCGTTCAAGACAAAATTGCGGCGTTCATTCCGCCCCGGCCCAGAATCGGGAAGCGACTCGTCGAGCAACACGTCCAAGCGAATCGCGGTGACGCGTGGAACCTCGGCGGTTGCCACAACCCTGTACTGGTCCTTGTCCGGCGGGTCACCGCCTTGCAGCAAGATCGAACCATCATCGAGGCGTTCATACGAATCGGTCGTGCCTTCGGATTCAAACTCGATGACTTCGAGCGTGTATGCCTGCGTCGATTGAGCAATCAACTCGGAAAGCCCCTCGCCCCATTCGTCCAGACCGGCGGACAGTTCCTCACGGCGTTTCTGTTGTTGGCTTTTGAGGTCATCAAGTTGTCGCTGAAACGCCACGCGTTGTTGGTCACGCAGCGGATCTTCCAAAGGCATGCTGGGACCTTGGAACTTGATCGACGAAGGTTGCTTGGGGTTGGCCCGGTCGGCTTCCTGCACCGTGTTGTTGAAATAGGCCAACAACTGATAGTACTCCTCCGTTGTGAACGGATCGTACTTGTGATCATGACACTGGCAGCACTCCAACGTCGTCCCCAACCAAACGGCGCCGGTCGTATTGACCCGATCGATGACTTGCTCGATACGGGTTTCTTCGGGCAGCGATCCGGCTTCGACGTTGGTCGGCGTGCAGCGGTGGAACCCCGTCGCGATTTTTTGTGACGCCGTCGCGGCGGGCAACAGGTCGCCGGCGACTTGCTCGATCGTGAACTGATCAAATGGCATGTCGTCGTTAAGCGCGTTGATGACCCAATCGCGATAGGCCCAGATGTCGCGAAAGTTGTCGCGTTGAAACCCATGGGAATCGGCATAGCGTGCCAAGTCCAACCAGGGACGCGCCCAGCGCTCGCCGAACTGTGGACGACTGAGCAAGGAATCGACGATCGACTCGTACTGTTGGCGGCTCGGATCGCGAACGAACGCTTCGACCTCGCCGGGCGTCGGCGGCAGTCCGATCAAGTCCAAATACAACCGGCGGATCAGCTTTTCCGGCCGCGCCTTCGGCGCTGGAGTCAGGTTCTCCGCTTCAAGTCGGTGCAGCACAAAATGGTCGATCGGCGATTGCGGCCACGCGGTGTCGCGAACGTCCGGCAAGGCGGGTCGGCGCGGGGCGACGTAGGCCCAGTGCTGGGCTGCGACGAACGTTTCCGGCCAAACCGCTCCGCCCGCGATCCAGCGACGCAGCGCGTCGACCTGTGATGCGGACAACGGATCGCCGATCGCCGGCATGATTTCGTCGTGCCCGCGCGGCAAGACTACACGTCGCAGCAGTTCGCTCTCTTGGGGATTTCCCGGCTCCACCGAACCCGACTCGAGAAGATCATTGCGGCGATCCAAACGCAAACCGGCTTCCTGCTTTTCCGCTCCATGGCATTCAAAGCAAGACCGCTGCAAGATCGGGTAGACGTCCTTGGCAAATTCGACCGTGCCCGTCGACGCGGGCTCGGCAGCAACCAGCGATGCAAACGAAGTCGTGATCAAGAATCCGACCAGAACGACATGCAGGAGCTTGAGGAGACTCATGGCGGGGCGGGGAAGGGCGTGCTGTTTCAACGGGATCGGAAGCGGCGGGATGCATGGGGAGGGAGGATGATCCGCGGTCCATTGTAAATCATTACAACCCCCGACGCGTCGTCGTCGTTATACTCCGGGCTCCCGCCGCCAAAGTTCCACTTCACCGCGAATGACGGCCCCCCCACCCCTCCCTCCGGTTATCCCTGAAAACGAATTGATGCCGTCCTGGTACGAACTCGACAACGCCGACGAAATTCCCTCCCCGACCCTGTTGATCTATCCCGATCGCGTGCGGGCCAACCTTCAACGCATGATTGCCTGGGCAGGCGCCGATCGTTTGCGACCACACGTCAAGACGCACAAGTTGCCGCAGATCATTCAGATGAAGCTGGAGGCCGGGATCGGTAAGTTCAAAACCTCCACGATCGCGGAGGCGGAGATGACCGCGGCGGCCGGCGGACGCGACGTGCTCCTCGCCTATCAGCCCGTCGGGCCCAACATCCGGCGGCTGGTGGAACTCGTCGCTGCGTTTCCCCAAACCCAGTTTTCGACGATCGTCGACGACACCCGAATCGCCCAGTCGCTCTCCGAGGCCGCCCAGCGTCGGCAAGTCAATGTGGACGTGTTGATCGATTTGAACATCGGGATGACTCGGACCGGCATTCGACCCAACGCCGATGCCGTTGCGTTGTACCGCTTCCTTGCCGCCGCCAAGGGGCTTCGTCCGGCGGGGCTGCACGCCTACGACGGGCACATCCATGACACCGATGAAGCGTTGGTTCGGCGACAGGTTGCCGCCGCGTTTGAGCCGGTGTGGGACTTGCGACGGGAACTTGTGGCCGAAGGCTTGGCGGTCCCCAAAGTCGTCGGCTGCGGCACGGTCTCGTCCAGGATTTTGGCCGCCGAGCACGACATCGAAGTCAGCGCGGGAACGTCGGTGCTCTGGGACGCCGGTCAGCCGACCTTCACGCCACCGATGGAAGTCGATCAGGCCGCCGTGCTGCTGGCCCGCGTGATCAGCCGGCCCGCCCCAGGACTGCTTTGCATCGACCTGGGGTACAAAGCGGTCGCGTCGGAAATGCAGCCTCCGCGGGTTTCGTTTTTTGGACTCGAAGACGCCGAAGCCGTGGGACACAGCGAAGAGCACTTGGTGCTGAAGACCGATCGTGCGGACGATTATCCCGTCGGCACCGTGCTGTATGGCGTTCCCACCCACATCTGCCCGACGGTCGCCTTGCACGCGGAAGTCTGGTGCGTCGACAAGGGACGCGCCGTCGAGCCCTGGCCGGTCGTGGCCAGGGCCAGACGGATCACCATTTGAACAACGCCCGTGGGAGAGGCGTCCAGCCGATCCCGCCAGCTTCCTCGCACGATGCTCTCTCAGGCAGTAACACATGGATTCCCCCCCCGATTCAACGCACGTCGAGATTCAGCCCACGTCGGTGCGAAAACGGATCATCGCCGTCAGCGTGTTGATGGCGTTCATGCTGTATCTGGACCGTGTCTGCCTTGGCGAAATCGTCAAGAGCGATTCCTTCTTGAACGATTTCAAGGGAGCCTCACGAGAACAAATCGGCGAGGTGTTGGGCGCTTTCTTTTTTGCCTACGCGCTCTTTCAAGTGCCTTCGGGTTGGGCAAGCGATCGGTTCGGCGGACGGATCATGTTGACGTTTTACATCCTCGCGTGGTCGCTGTTAACCGGATGGTCGGGCATGGGAGCGACGCTGGGCGCCTTGCTGGTTGCGCGACTGGCGTTCGGTGTCGCCCAAGCCGGCGCATACGCGACCAGCAGCGGTGTGATCCGCAATTGGTTTCACTTTCGCGCCCGCGCCCAGGCCAGTTCCTTCGTCTCGATCGGCGGGCGACTCGGCGGTACGCTGGCCCCGTTCCTGACCACGTTTCTGGTTTACCAGCTCAGCAGCTGGCGCTACGTGCTGTATCTGTATTGCGTCGTCGGGTTGATCGTCGCAGTCGCCTATTACGTGATCGTTCGAAACCGGCCGGAGGAGCACGCGGGGGTCAA
>NZ_JBFHKV010000408.1:0-6721 GCF_041595215.1 Stieleria sp.
CGCGCCGAGATTCTTCGCCGCCACGTCCCCAAGGTGTTGGGCAAACTGGGACGCAACGATCCGCTGTTGCAAATCGCCAAAGAGTTGGAAGAGATCGCCCTGAGCGACGATTATTTCGTGAGCCGCAATTTGTATCCCAATGTCGACTTCTATTCGGGAATTCTGCTGCGAGCGATCGGCATCCCGGTGAACATGTACACGGTGATGTTTGCCATCGGCCGGATGCCGGGTTGGATCGCGCACTGGAAAGAAGTCCGAGACAGCAACAGTCGAATTTATCGACCGCGGCAGGTCTACAATGGACCGACATCTCGCGATTACACCGCGATGGAGTGGCGATAGTCTGCCGGACAGTGCCGAGCGATCACGGCGGGTCATCGCTCGAATTCAATGAGCGACGCGTTCGCCGTTGACGACCCGGCGTGCGTCCGCGATCGCGGCATCGAGTTGTTGACGAAGCTGCGAGAGGGTGGAATCGGTTTCGGCGAGCGAATCGTCCGTCGCTCGCTGTTCGATCTGAAACGCCAGATCCCCCATCGCCGCCAGACCGAGCGCCTTCAATGCACCTTTCAGCGTGTGGGCCAAGCGTTTCGCGGCTTGGCCGTCAGCGTCCGCCAACGCCTGCTCCAACTCATTCATCAAGCGCGGCGTCTCTTCCAAGAACGCTTCCAAGATGTCGATCAACAACGTCTGGTCTCCGGCACACAACTCCAACGCCTTCGACCAGTCCGTGGGTTCGGACGCGGCCGATGGGTCGACGTCAGCGTGATTGGTCTCCGGGGGCAAATCGCCATGCGGATCACCGGGCGGCTCGTCGTCGAAAAAGGATGAAATCGCTTCACGCAATTCGTGAATTCGAAGCGGCTTGGAAACGTAGCCATCCATGCCGGCCTCCAAACACTTTTCGTGATCACCCGCCAGAGCGTGGGCGGTCAACGCAATGATCGGCACGTGACCGCCTTGTTGCTGTTCGACCTCGCGGATTCTGCGCGTCGCCTCCATGCCGTCCATCTCCGGCATTTGCACATCCATCAACACCAGCTCGTACGAACCGGAAACGCATTTCTCCAAGGCCTCCTTGCCGTCGCTGGCTAGGGTGACGGTGTGTCCCCACTTCTTCAACAACGCAATCGCCAACGTTTGATTGACCTGATTGTCTTCCGCCAGCAAGATGTTCAGCGGGCGAATGACCGGCTCCGCATCCGCCGTCGTCGACTCACCGGGTTTCGCGATCGCCGTCTCTCCTAGCACGCCCAGGACGGCGTCGAACAATTCCGTTTCCTTGACCGGCTTCATCAGATAACGGTGGATGTTGAGTTCGTTCCAGCGTTGATGATCGCCGGGCTGATCGTAGGCGGTGCACGCGATCACCGGCAGATCCTTCAGGGTGGGATCGCTGCGAATCTCGCTGACAAGATCAAAGCCACTGCGATTAGGCATGTGGACATCGGTCAGCAGCAACTGAAAGGATTCGTCTCGGGCCTGAGCCTCTTTCAAGGCCGCGATGGCCCGGTCGGCATTGGAGACCGAGGTCGGACGCATTCCCCAACCACGGACCATTTCTTCCAAGATCATCAAGCTGGTGGCAAGGTCATCGACGATCAAAACCCGCGCGTCTTGCAAGCCCGCGATGTCGTGTTGGACGACGGCGTCCGAATCCTTCTCGACGCCAAACACGCCGGTGAAATGAAAGGTGCTGCCACTGCCCAGTTCGCTCTCCACCCAAATCCGGCCTCCCATCAGCTCGACCAGTCGCGAACAGATGGCCAAGCCCAATCCGGTGCCGCCGAAGCGGCGGGCCGTGCCACCCTCGGCTTGTTCAAAGGCTCCAAAGATATGTGACAACTTGTCAGCGGGGATCCCGATGCCGGTGTCACGCACCTGAAAGTGAACCTCACACTCGTCGGTCGTGAATGAATCAAGCGAAACACCGACCGCGATTTCCCCCTGTTCGGTGAACTTCAGCGCGTTACCGACCAGGTTCACCAAAATCTGCCGCAAGCGGTGCGAGTCACCTTCAATGACCGCAGGAACGTCGGCGGCGACATGCAACGTCAGTTCCACCTGCTTGGCGCCGGCGCGCAACCCCATCGGCTTCATCATGTCGCCCAAACGCTCACGAATCTCGAACGGCGTGGAAACCAAATCGAGCTTGCCGGCTTCGATCTTGGAAAAGTCGAGGATGTCGTTGATGACCGACAGCAACGACTCGCCCGATTCGCGAACCAAATCCAGATAATTGCGTTGCTCTCGTTCAAGCGACGTATCGAGCAACAGTTCCGTGATCCCGATGACGGCACTCAGCGGGGTTCGAATCTCGTGACTCATGTTGGCCAGAAACTGACTCTTGGCGCGATTCGCCTCCTCGGCGGCAAACTTCGCCAGCGTCATTTCTTTGGCACTTTGCTGCAATGCCGCGTGGGCGTGTTCCAGTTGAAGCGCGTACTCGCGATAACGCTGATTGGATCTCACCACCAAGTACACCAGACTGCCGGCCAACAGAGCCAACAGGACTCCCAAAACGCGCAACTGCGCCGCAGCGGGCGGGGCCGTTGGCCAACCCGCGGCCGGCAAACCGTAAAGCGTCCAGCTTCCCGTCGGAAGCGAAATCTCGGAATCGATCGGCTCGGCATTCAACAACGATGGATCTCCGTGAATGATTTCCCCCGGACCTCCCTGGTCGTTGCGGCCTCGAATGGCAATCGACAAATCGTCCGGGACACTCGCCGAAATCTCTTCAAACAACACTTGCTCGTCGATCAGAATGGAGACCATTCCCCAGTAGTCTCCGCCGCCGGCCGATTGCCCCGGAACCGTCTCAAAAACGGGAGCCCGATAGACAAACGCTTGACCACCCTGAATCAACTCGATGGGCCCGTACAACCAGGGCTCTCCGGTTTTGATCGCATGCTTGGCCGCCGCACGCTGTTTCGGATCTTTAAGTAATTTGAATCCGAGGGCGCCCTCGTTGCCTTCCCGAGGGTACACGTCGTTGATCTCGTTGTCTTTGATCGACGTGACACTGCGGATCCCGTCGGCTTCCTGCATCAACAACTCGGAGATGTCTGCAAACTCCCGCGGCGTCATCTCGGGATGCACCGAGACATGTGCCTTCAGTCCCGAGGTCAAATAGACGCGTTTGTTGATCGCCTTTTCGGCCGCACCACGCACGGTCGCCAAGTCCCGGACGGTGTTAGCCCGGACTTCTTGGAGGTACCGTTCGGTCGAGTTCTTGTTCAGAACCCACACACAAATCAGCACGACCATGCCGGTTGCGGCGGCTGCCAGCAGCGGCACCGCCATCGCAAACGACCAACGACTTGTCACAGTCGTCGCATCGCGGACTTGCGGCCCGTCGCGTGTTTCAGTGGTGGCGTTCGTGTCGACCATGGTTGATTTACCGGAGGGCCTTGCGGCGCAGGCGTCCTCTTGCCAGTCACCCCACAGCTTTCGAACGGCGACCGTCGATTCTCCTCCTCCATGACGTGGGTGCCCCAGTCTTTACTGCAAGGGCCGGTCTTCACTTCAAGGGAACGAAGTATTCGATTCCGAATCCCCAGCCGCTTCGAACTCTCGCTGGCAAGAAGCTATTGTACCGATATTCGGCGACGGCATAGAGATTTCCGCCCAGCTTCACTCCCCACTGCGATTCCGCAACCCAATCGGAATCGCCAAACCCATCGTTCACATTGTGGTCGGCGAACCCAGCGACATACATCAAGCCACCAAAAAAGTCCTTCCGGAAAACGTGTTCCATCTGCCATCCCGAACCATCATCTTCAAGCACATGAAACGTCAGGGAATAGCTCAGCTTCAAGGTGTCGGTCACAAAGTCGCCGATCGGCCCGGCCGTATCGTGTAGTCGCCAACGAATGCCAAACCGCCCCACTTCGTCGGTGAATCCGCCGTCGGCCCACATCAGGTTCCAGTCCAGGTGAGCGAGGAGACGATGCTCGGAAGCAATCGGCCGACGGAGATGAATCTCCGTGAAGAAGTCATTCCAGTCTTCTAACTGGGACGGGGCACCGAACGGGCTGGTGTAATTGACGAACTGGAAATACTCGAATTGACAAGGCAACTTGGCCCCGGCATTGATCGTCAACACGTTGAAATCACGGTTGTCCCAGTAGTAATTGAAATCCAGGAATCCGGTGTTTCGATGATCCGATTTTGGGATCCATTCGCTCAGCAATCCGTCCCGCAGATCGATGCCCAGGAATGAAGCAGTGCTGTCGCCGGAGTGGAAACACGCCGACTCACCAGGTATTTCCTCGGGTTCCCCCGACTCGGTCCGTTCGATCGCGCAGGCCGGCTGGCAGGCGAATAATTCGCCAAACATCAGCAGCAAACACGAAATCGCGACTGCGTACGTTTGCTGCATGTGTGTGTCCTGCCATCGCTTTCAATCGGCGCGTATTGATTCTTTCATCGGCCGCTGACCCGAACCGGCATGAGGAATCGTGATGCGTGAAAGTCAAAAAACATCCATCGGTCTGTGAACCGTCTTTGCGGTGTCCTCGTAGAACCCCTTCACGTTGACGGTTGGTTCCCTTGCGTTGCAGGCGGACCAGACGAATCTGTTTCCCTGTGTCCATGGCACATCGGCACGGGACTTCTCTCGAAGCAGGGGTCGGTGTGATGGATGGTGAACAGGAACCTGTGGCCGCGTCTGATCTCGCCTCCCCGGTCGATGTCGCTGTACCGCGTCAGACCTCGTTTGCCCGGTTTTTGTACAACCAGAATCCGTTCTATCTGATCAGTTGCTTGCTGGTCATCTACGGCTGCCAAAGTCTCGCGATCTCCGGCGGCAGCTTGCTCGACAAGTCGATCTCGATGGCCGGAGGGATCGCCGCGTACACGCTGTTGATGGCGGTGGTTTGCGTCGGCGTTGTCCGGGTCGCGAAGGTCTGGGATGACGCGCGGTCCATCTTTCTTGTGGTCGTGATCAGCCTGGTCGCTGTCACGACCGGGTTTGACGAGCTTTGTATCGGCGATCAATCGACGGCAAGTGTGTTTGCCTGCGCCGCTGCGGCGTTGGTCCTGATGGTGACCGAAGGCATCCTTTGGCTGTGCCGAATTCGACTGAGCCTTTGGTATCGCACGGCGTTCTACGCGCACTATGCCGTGCTGATCGGATTCCCCCTGCTTCTTGGCCGCGCCGTCGCAACACGCAACGATCCGCTCGCGAATTGGGGATCGGTGCTGTTTTCGGTCGCCATCGGTGCGAGCATCTTGTTGCTGATTCCCGCGATTCGTCGTGGCCCAGACTCGGCCCGCGACAACGGAACGCCCTGGTCGTGGCCGCTGTATCCGATCTCCGCCTTCGTCATCCTGGTCGTCTTGGCAGGCATCCGATCCCATGCGATTTGGATGTCGTTCGGCTTTTACGGGATTGCCGGGAAATTTGAGCCGTTCTTGCTGTTGCCGATTCTGGCTGCAGTGATCGTGCTGATCGCCGAAGCCGGACTCGGACTGCGCAACCAAGCCCTACAAGGTCTGGCGATGATCAGCGCGTCGGGACTGCTGCTCTGTGCTTCGACGCGAAACGGTGCAACCTGGCTACCGATTCAAAGCGACCTGGGCTACCTGTTCGGGTCCTCGCTGACGGTCGCCTTGGGTGTCATCTTTTTGGTTTACGCTTGGATGACGATACGTGGGGTGCGGTATGCCGTATTCGGAATGCCGACAACGTTGCTGGTGACGGGCCTGGCCGCACCGCTCCCGGAAATCGGACGGAGTGTCGGATTGGCGTCGTGGATGTTCCCGGCCGCCGCCTGCGTGATCCTGTTGATCATGACCTTGCGGATGGTCAACGCCGACTGGCTTTGGGCAGCTTTGGCGGGCGTCGCGTCGACAACGATTGCCATGGTCGGCGATGCCTACAGTCACCCGATCGACGGCCTGATCGCCGCGACCGCGTTTGCGACCCTGGCCATGCTGATCATCGGAGCCGTCTTCACAACCCAACTCGCGGTGTTTCTGCGCTATCTCGCCGCCGGCGTGATGTCGTTTGCGGCCGTCGTGATCGTGTTCCGATCGTTGCAAAATCCGCAGGACATGGTTTTGTATGCGGGAGGTGCAATTGCGGTCGTCTCACTCGCTTACGGCATGTTCATTCGTCGCCGCGGCTGGTTGGCCGTCGCGGCCTTGCAAGCGGTGTTGTTCTGCGGAACGTTCAGTTATCAAGGCCACCGGTCCGGCAAGCTGCGACGACTCAATTGGCCGATCGCATCCGGGCTGATGTGTCTGTGTGTCGGCGTCGCGATCACCACGGGAAAAACCGGACTGTACCGCCGAATCGCTGAACGCAAGGGCGACAGAAAACCCAGCGGTTTCCAAAGCGGGTTGTAAGAACACAAAAAACACCAGCACATGGCGTCAGCCAGTGGCGCGTGTCCCCCTCAACCCCACACCCGCCGCTCGCTCACGCGTCCCGCTCAAACGCAAACCAGCACGTGGCGTGAGCAAGTGGCGCGTGTCCCCATCAACCCCACACGCGCCGCTCGCTCACGCGTCCCGCTGAAACGCAAACCAGCACGTGGCGTCAGCCAGTGGCGCGTGATGCACTCAGCCCCCGTTCGTCTCACTCCACCGCGTCATGATGATGATCAGCCGCGAGAATTCGAATCGCATCCCGCAACAAAACGACTTGTCGACGCAAGACCGCGACTTCACGTTCCAGACCGGCGACGCGATGCGAGGTTGCGTCACCGACCTGACC
>NZ_JBFHKV010000409.1:0-6719 GCF_041595215.1 Stieleria sp.
AGCGCCTCGGCGCCCCAGGCAATCGCACCCAGCGGATTGTTGATCTCATGCGCAACGCCGGCGGCCAGGAATCCGACGCTGGCGAGTTGTTCGTTCTGGATCACTTCGCGTGTTCGCTCACGGACCTCCTGCTCGGCACGCCGTTTGGCTAGCGTTTCGTTCGCCACCGCGCGGTTGAATCGGTCGGTAATGTCGTTGACGGTGTCGGCCATCAATCCGATTTCATCGTTGGTGCCCAACAGGATCTTGTGTTGGTGATGACCGCTGGCGATCAATTGCGAGCCGCGGAACAGGGTTCGAAACGGCACGACGATCAGCGTCCAGAATTGCCACGCCATGAAGATGATCAGAAACGCAGACAATCCCGTGTAAACGCGGAACCCGTTGCGGTTCGCTCTCTGTTCGGTGTGAACGCTGTCGCGAAACTTTTTCATTTTCCCCTGGATCTCGCCGAAGTACTCGTTCGTCAAGGTCGCCAGATCGTCGATCGACTTTTCCAGGTGCTGAGCGTCGTATCGTGAAAGCGTTCCGTCGAGAAGATTGCGTTGGGACCAGGTTGTGGTGACGTCTTGCAGTAGCGCATTAATGCCGCGCAGGCTGACGTCTTGTTGGCCCCTGTCGAGCAACAATCGCGTCTCACCACGCTCGCTCGGACGCGCCAAAACCGTCAACATGTAGGGTGCGAGATGGCGACGAAAATGCATCAGGCGATCATCGATACTGACCTCGTCCATGCCAAGCAAAGACCCTTCGATGCCCTCGAATCCGATCATTTGATTCGACTCGATGCGTGCCTTCAGGTCGATGAATTGCTCATACGACTGCCTCAGCAATTCCGCCTGTTGATTGAGCTCATGAGCGTGCTCGATCTCGTCGGCCAGCAGGCTGATCTCGGTCGCCAGGTAGCGGTCGCGGGCAAGTTGCGACCAGCTGTTGAAAACCAGCAGCCCGATCACGAACGCCAGGCCACACAGGCCGAAGATCATCTTGGTTCGGATTTTCCATTTTCGCATCGCTGCAGGTGCCTTCCCTTGCACGAATCAGAGCCAACTGTCCACCGTGAAACTCGGCTGGTGTCGACGATACGGACCGCGTCGGTCAGCGGCAAGGTCAACCCGATCCGAATCGGCACAGATGGTAAAATGCGTCCGATCGGCTGCGAAATTTCGTGCTTTCCATCGCCCCGCGAACCTTTTAGCAGGGGCGTGCGTCATAGAGCACAGTCAGATTGTTCTTGCTTTTTACTTGCCGAGTAAGGATACTTCTGTTGTCGGGTCGCACTGACGCGGTGCGACGGACTACTTCCGAACGCTTCCGGCACCACTCTTGTTGGCGCAAGGGTCGGACGCGTCAAACCAAAGTTTTAAAAGGAGGTGATCAAGTGGATTATTGCTGTACTAGCCAACGGGGAAGCAACCCGTAGACCAAGTCGGCGGGCTGACGCTCATGGGTCAGCTTCCCCACTCGAGATCATCTTTTTGATCACGAGATACATACCCGTTCGTCGAGATTTTACCTTGGTCTCGGCGAGCGGGTTTTTTTATGCCTCCGCCGCCTCAACCGGCAGAGTGCATCACCAACCGGCGTCACTCTGGCGCCGCCACCGGCACCGGCTCGGGTGGTGACGCTGTCGCACCGAGCGTCAGTGCAAGAATCCCGAAGAACGTGAGGGCGAATCCGAGCAACAGCAGCCAGAAAAACGTCCACCCGACGACCACCAAGCAACCGGTCGTCGACTTGATGTGGGGGTCCGTCGTCGGCATGTAAGGATTCGATTCGTTCATCCCAGAATTGTACCCGCCCCCCGAGGCCAGCGTGGCGGTGCCGTTCGGCATCAGCCGGTGCCAATCTCCCCGCGACAGCGCGTGACATTGCCGACAGGGGGCCGGATCGATAAACTTCCGGTTCTTGCAACAGGGACCGCATTTCGGCAAAGCCTGCCACGAAGCGCACGCCGCGCCAGAACAAACCGCCCCACCCCCCCCCGCGCCCATAGCTCAGCTGGATAGAGCATCGGACTTCTAATCCGACGGTCGGAGGTTCGAATCCTCCTGGGCGTGCTGTTAAGGGGATTGGGGTCAAAAGATGGATTGGTCAAAAAATGGGGAAAGAGAGCGCGGGCGGGGTATCGTCGTACGGACTCATTTTTTGACCACCCCATTTTTTGACCAGCTCTCCGACTCCTGATTCCGAACTCGTCGGGACCGAGGGGCGAGATCTCGTGGCGCCCCATCCCTTGCGATTCAAAGACACCGAACAAATTGGCTCGCTAATCACCAGCTTTGCGCCTGCACGCAATGCAGTGGGTGGCACAGATATTGAGCATCTGTGGCCTGGGATTCGCTTTTGACGTCACGGTTCGATAGGTGCCCTGGCGTACATGCTGGAAGGACCTCACGCCAAGTCGCCAAGCCGCCAAGCCGCCAAGATTTGAACCCGCTCCTTTGCGGCTTGGCGTCTTTGCGTGATCCTTGTGTCTCTTAGTGCGCGGTCGACTCGGCCCGGGAAAACAAACCGACGCCTGTTAATCTCAATGCTGAGAATCGACGCCTGAATGCAGGCTGCAAATTGGGACGCTGAATTCCCCCCGCCGATTCCGTTCGGCTACATTGTTCACGTGCGTCGATAGCTCAAACTGTCGTCGTGCCCGAACGTGCGAACCGTGAGGTGCACGCACTCTGCGAGTTGAGTTTGTTTTTGAGTTCCGGTCGATCGCGCCGACGCTGTGACCACCGCTGTTGAACTTAATCGAATTACTTTCCGCTTTGGCGGTTGATGTGCGGTGATTGCGGCACGTAGTTGCGTGGGACTCCGGGCCGCAAGGCTGGCGCCAGCTTCTTGGATCCTCTGGCCGTAGGTCGTCAGCGTTTTGGTGCGGGTGCCGTCTTGATCTCTCGTGGCCCATTGAGTGAACCGCAGGCGGATGACTCCCCCGTCACTTGCGTCGTGTGGTCGAAGGGTGTTTTTCTTTTCTTGAAAGACCAATCCAACCGAACACGCGACGCGCCGTTCCTTGGGAGTCGAGTGCCCGCGGATATTGAACGTGCACCAATGAGATCAAGACGCGGTTCACAGTTTCCCGGAGGTGACGCTGCGCTCACCTCCGGCTAATGGCTGTGATCCCCTCGGGATCAAGGAAAGTCTCCTCCTCCAAGCGCGTCGTGTGGTCGGCGTGGATTTCCATTTCGCGTTCAACGACGAACCACCGCGGAGCGGTGCCACAACACAGGCCGGGGTCGCGGAGCGCACCCTGGGTCGCGATTTCGCCCGGGGATGAAAACGCTGGCAACCTCTGCCAGCATCCGTTCTAATCGAGTCCCATCACTTCACCTGAGGGGCGACAAAGTTCTAGCGCCCGATGGATCCCCGTTCCTCTGCATGCGCGAATCGATCGCAATTCGTTATCATTCCGACCAGCATGTGCGCATCTGACAACTGAGGCTCATTATCATGAGTAAATCAATTCATGAGTCACCGCACGCGTTCGAGGTCCGATCTTCAATCCCGGTCCTGCGGATGTTCGATGAAGCCAAAGCGAACGCATTCTATCTGGCGTATTTGGGATTTGAGATAGACTGGGAGTCTCGTTTTTCGCCGACGGCGCCACTGTATTTGCAGATCCACCTCGGAGATGCCATCCTTCATCTCAATGGGCATGCGAAAGAGGACGCGCCGATTTCTGAGGTCAATATTCCAGTCCTCGGATTGCAAAACTATTGTGACTATCTGAATGCGAAAGAATCCGAATATCCAGAGGCAGTCGCCGTGGATCCACGATACCAGGGACGGAATACAGACCTGAATATCTGGGATCCGTTCGGCAACTATCTGGTTTTCTGTTCGCAGACGACAGAAAGTTAGTGACCAATATCAACCAACAAGCATTTGACTTGCGACCGAGACTTAGATGACGAATGATTTGATCCGCGTCGGGCTTCCTGACGAATCGTTGAGTGAACTGCGGGAGGCCAAGCGGGTGCTGGAGCACCACGGGATCGCCGACCGTCTGACCGAATTGGTCGGGGCTCCGATCACGGCGTCGTTGAAGATGCTGCCGGATGCGGCTGAAGGCATGATTCACAGCGCGATCGAAAAGTCGCTGCGGATTGCTCTCGACGCCGCGGTCAAGACGCTCGGTCAGGGAGCCGAGAAGGATCGAAAACCCAAACTGTTGACACACAAATTGCTCGCGGGGCTCAGCGGTGCCGCCGGCGGAGCACTCGGGGGTGCCACCATCGCCGCGGAATTGCCGGTCTCGACGGTGTTGATTTTGCGGAGCGTCGCGGACATCGCCCGCAGCGAAGGCGAAGACCTGGCGAACATCGAAACTCGGCTCGCCTGCCTGGAAGTCTTCGCGCTCGATCCCGGCAAACCGTCCGACGTCAAGGACGATACCGAGATCGGTTACTTCGCGGTCCGGGCGGCGATGGCAAAACAAATCAAGGACGCGTCGCAGTACATCGTCAAGAACGGCTTGGCCGATTCCGCCGCGCCGCCGCTGGTCAAACTGATCGCAACAATCGGCAAACGATTCGGGATCGTCGTCAGCGAAAAAATCGCCGCCCAGGCCATTCCCGTGATCGGGGCCGTCGGCGGCGCACTGATCAACAGCTACTTCATCGATCACTACCAAGACCTCGCCCGGGCACATTTCACGATCCGACGCCTGGAACGCACGCACGGGGAACAGCCGGTCCGAGAGGCCTATCGGCGGCTGTGAGACGTCGCGACGCCCGCTGAATTGGACCACGTTTCCGATCCCCGATCCGGCGATTCAAGTCGCACGACACCCCGCCTGGCTCGCATGAGATAAACTTGTGCCGCGTCCCCGGACATGCCCTTCTTTCCCCCCTTCGAATTTGGAACTTGACCATGAAGCTGGCGTTCACCTCTCTCGCTCTCCTGTCTGTCGCCGTCTTGAGTGGCGGGCCGATCCTCGCCGACGAGGCTTCCGCCCCGACGGCGGGGAAGCAGATCGAACAGACGTTGCAGACGAGCGACGGCGGCAGTATTTCGTACCTGCTGTATCTGCCCAAGGACTACGACGGCGAGTCGAAGCAGCCCCTGATTCTGTTCCTTCATGGCCGCGGCGAAAGCTACGGACCACTCAGTCTGGTCGCGAAGTGGGGACCGCCACGCTTCGCCGCTCGGGGTGACGATCTGCCGTACATCCTGGTGTCCCCGCAATGCCCCGGCGATGATTCATGGAGAAACCCGACGCAACAGAAGCGGCTCGTCGAGCTGCTCGATCACATCGTCAGCACGCTCAGCATCGATGAAAACCACGTCGCCCTGACCGGGCTGAGCATGGGCGGCTACGGGACCTGGCGATTGGCAGCCGACCATCCGGATCGCTTCTCCGCCGCCGTCCCGGTGTGCGGCGGTGGTGACCCGGACGATGCAGCGAAGCTGAAGGATTTGCCGATCTGGATCTTCCATGGTGACCAGGACGGAGCGGTTCCGTTTGAACGGTCCGTCGAAATGTTCGACGCGATCAAGCAAGCCGGTGGCGAGAAGGTTCGCTTCACCTCGCTCGAGCACATCGGACACAACTGCTGGTCGGCGACCTACGCGACACCCGAACTGTTCGACTGGATCAGCAAGCAGCAGCGGGAGAAATAGAGGCGCCGGAAAAGGGTTGGTCAAAAAATGAAGTGGTCAAAAAATCGTCGCCCTAGCGAACGTGGAACGGCACGCCTGAGAATGCTTCATTTTTTGACCACCGAATCTTTTGACCAACTCCTCAGACACCGTTCCCCGTGAATTCACTCGCGTGCGACGTAGACGTAGTACGCGCCACAAATCTCGTTTCCTTCGTCGTCCAAAAAAGTGGTCGTCAGCTCGATCGGCCCCGGTGGCAAGTCGACCGTGGTGGCGAAGAACGATTGTGATTCGTCGGGCTGAAGTGTTTTCGTGATGTCACCGATCTGGACGGTGGCCGACGCGATCGGCAACGATTCGCCCTTGACGAAGGTTCCGTCGACGACTTGTGTTTCCGGAACGGATGCCTGGAGCGAGAGTCCGGATTCCCGTGGCCAACGGCGAAGTTCCAGTCGATACGTTCCGGCGCGATCGACGGCCAAGTGCCAGGTACCATTCTTGCGATCGGCGCGGCGGATTTGCCGCTGCTGATCGACGAACACATCCAGCCATTCACATGCCGTCAGCAACATCGGGTTTTCGGCGTCGTTGCCGATGATCACGCGTTGGGGCGTCATGACATCGTCTTTGACCCCGTCCCACCACGTCTGCAGATGCGAACGCATTTTGGCGACGACTCGTTGGTGTGCCGCGGCAACGTTGCGATCCTGATGCGGGTCCGCTTCGATGTTGTACAGTTCTCGGTTTTCCAGCAATCGCCACTGTTTCCACAACACGCCGGCGCCGTCGCGGTGCGGGATCGCCGGACTTTCTTTGGTGTATTTGACGCGGAACCCCGGCATGCGGCTGTAATTGATGACCAACATGCGATCGCCCAGCGACTCACGCTCGCGGCGCATCAACGGCGCCAAACTTTGACCGTCCAGGCGAGTCGACGGAGGCGGGACATCGGCCAGGTCGGCGAGCGTCGGCAACAGGTCTTGGACGTGGGTCAGTTCGTCGATCTCGCGAGCCGGCCCGATCGGTCCGGCAGGCCAGCGGATGAAGCAGGGCACACGGTGGCCGCCTTCCCAGAGCTGCGTTTTTTTGCCTCGCATGCCGGCGTTGAAGTAGTCCTG
>NZ_JBFHKV010000410.1:0-6701 GCF_041595215.1 Stieleria sp.
AGGCGAACGCCAGCCCCAACGCCCCGACCCGAACGCGGACGCCCTGTTTTTCAACGCTCGTCACGGCAAGCCTCTTGAACACTCTCGTCTCCTGAGTCGGTTGATGGGGCACGCTGTCGCCTGCTGGCACGCTGGGAATCCTCGCGACCCCATACCATTTAGTCGACCGGCGGTCCATTAAAAAGGCGTGGCGAAGCTATGGATCTGCATGCCCTTTGGGCAAAAAGCGACTTGTGCCGATGCCAATGCCCAGGGGGAGAGTGGCGAAAACCCTTTCTGATCAACGACTAAAATCCTGCACGACCTCTACGCGATGCGGTGGACACCTGCGTGCAATCGGATTGGAAGGTGTGGCGAGCTTCCCACCCGTCGGCCGGCAACGCGTTTGGCAAGCTGGAAGCTTACCCCACTTGGTGCTACGGCAGTCGGCGGAAGCGATTGGTTTGGGCGTCCACGTCGTTGGTCCCTTGTTGTTCGACTGGGATGGCCTTGTCCGTGATGCCGGTGAACAAGCAGCCGGAGATTTGGCCGAACGGGACGGAATCGACGAGGATGCCGGCGCGCGACAGACGTGCAAAGCTGCAACCATGGATGTTCACTCCGTCACAGCGATGCAGCTGTAGGGCGGCTGGATGCTCGAGGACTTCACCACCGTAGTGCTCGCCGTTGAGGGTTACGTCCTGGCAGTCTTCCAAGATCACGCCGAGCTTGGCCTTGGACCCGTCGCCATAGTGATAGCGGGGGTTGCGATCGTACAGGTTTCCGGTCATGACGACCTGTCGGCAATTTTTTGCGATGACATTGGCGGTGTAACCTTTCCACATCGTGTTGCCGGTGATCGTGATGCCTCGCACACCGGTGATGTCGATGTTCGTCTGGACATCCGAGAGCACGTTGTCGGCGATGGTAATGTTTCCGGTGCGGCGTTCGTCGGTGAAGGGGCGCTCGTTGGACCAGCCGTTGATACGGATGTTTGCCGAATCGGGGGCATCATGTGTGTGCTGGATGGTGCAGCCGACGATGGCGACTTCGCCGACGGAGGTGTCGGTGGAATCCAGCAAGACGTTTGCGGTGGGCGTGGACGACGCATCGCCCATGTTGCCTTCGATGTCACAGGTTCCAATTTGCAAGTTTCGGATCTCGCTTCCTGTCGAAACGACGCCGCCTCCGGCGTTGTAGCTGATGTGGCAATTGGCGATGTTGATTTGGTGCAGATTCAACCGATCCAAGAACACTCCGATGCCGGCGTTCTCGTACAGGTGGCACTCGGACAGCGTGACGTTGCGATTGCGTCCGGTCAGGTGGATGGCATGCTTGGCTTGACGGACGACGACACGAGTGAGTGTCAGTTGCATGGTTCCGTCGGCTTCGATTCCACAGGCGTCTGGATGACCGCCCAGGATCTCGATGCCGTCGACCATCGGCGTTCGCTGTCGATCCCACACGTTCGGCTTGACCGTCGGCGGGCTGGCGGTTCCGCCGTGGGTTCCGACGAACCGAAATGCGGGGCCAGCCGCTTCCATTTTGAACTGTGCGACGCCCTCTCCGGACAAGCTGGTCCAGCCGACGCGGTCCAAATCAATCGTGATCGTTTTGGTGAGCCGATAGACTCCACGCCCGAACTCGATCGAACCGGTTTTCGCATCCACGGCGGCTTGGATCGCCGCGGTGTCATCGGCAATGCCATCGCCGACCAGACCCGCCGGGGTCGCCGCATGGAGGGTGAAACCCGTCAGTGTGAGGGTCAGGATGAACGAGCCGAACAAGGTCGTGGTTGAGGGCATCAAAGGATCCGGGGAACACTTGGGGCGATTATGAAGGTTGACGTGGCCATCCGAACGTCGACGCGGGGAGCCTGGGGGGCAGCGTTGGGGCGACAGGAAATCCCGTCCTATCTTTTTGAGCCGAGCATCGCCGGCGAAACGTTTCGCATACCAATCCGTTTGTGGGATCGACGGACGAGGAACCGGAGCATTGAATCCGGACGGCAAACTTGATGCTTTACCGACGACGGCAAGCGTCCCTGCGTGTCCGCCGGCTGATTAACAAGGGCGTCAGCATCAGGGTCGCGACCGCGGCGGAAGGTTCGGGGATCGCGATCGGGTTGCCATTTAACACGCGAAAGTTGCTGAACATGGCATCCGCATTCCCACCACCCCAGGCGTTCAACGTCGGCGGGTCGTCGCTACGGATGAAGAAGCTTGGCATCAAGCCGTCGCCGGACCACTGGTTTTGAATTCCGGCGTAGGTGTGGGACAGCGTTGGAGCGGTCGCGCCGAGGCCTGTCGCGGCTCCGACGATCACGTCGCCGCTGGACGCTTGATAGGCGACGAACAGCGTGCCCAGTGCAGACGAGGGGGGCGGCAATGGGTTTCCGCCGAGCGGCACAGCGGATTGGTCGACGTCGTTGACCCGTGCTGCACCGACAAACGAGAGAAACGGCGCGCCATCGGAGGTTCCCATGGTGACGCCCGCCGAATTCATGCCGTCGCCGTCTTCGCCGATCCCGAAACCGAGGCCGAGGAATCCCGACGGACTGTTGGAGAAGGTCCAGGCGTAATCGATCGCCAGTGAGAAGTCGGCGTCGGGACTGAAGTAAAACCCGCTCGTCGAAGTTTGCGGTGTCGATCCGTTGACACTTTGATAGCCGATGTCGGTTCCGGCGGGAATCGCGACGTCGCCGGCCGAAAGCGTGGCGGAGGTGCCCAGGGCCGTCGCGCTGAATCCGGGATGCGCGGGGTCCTCCACGAGCGACCAAGTGCCAAAGTCCGTTACGTCGGCCTGGGCGATTACGCCCGAAGCGAGATGCAGGGCCAGTATCAGTGCGATTCGAAAAACGTTCATCGAGGTGATGGTCCGTGGAGGCGGGCGGCAGTCGGAATCAATAGCCTAATCAGAACATCGACGTGCATCGAGTCCATCCTCCGTTGGACCGGCTAGGCAAACCTGAAAGAACCAGCTGCTCGACTCGGTTCAACTCGGTATGCTGAGATCAGTGCCGCTTGCCCGGTCGCGATCACTATTCCGCCTCGTCCCGTGTTGCAGATCCATGAACCAAACGCTCGCCACAATTCTTGCTCTTTGTCTGGTCGTGTTGGTCGGCTGCCGGAAACAGACCGCGGTAGACGAAGTTTCGCTCAGCGAAAGCGGCGTCGTGGTCACCGACCGTGACCTGACAAGCCTTGCCGGCCAGTGGCCCCAGTGGCGTGGGCCCGGCGGGGACGGCGTGGCGGACGACCAACCGTTGCCGACGACCTGGGACGATTCGACGAACGTGGCCTGGAAAAGCGAGGTTCCGGGGCGCGGTCACTGCAGCCCGATTGTCATCGGTGACCTGGTCGTTGTCGGTTCCGCGATCGATTCCCGATCGGAACAAGTCGTCGTCGCCTATGATCGCGACACCGGCGACCAACGCTGGCAAACGACGGTCCACAAGGGCGGGTTTCCAGGCCGTGGGGAGGTCCACCAAAAGGCCACCAACGCCAACGGCACGCTTGCGACCGACGGCAACCTGCTCGTGACCGCGCACCTGAACAGCGAACGTGTTTTTGTCACGGCATTGGATCTGGAAGGCAACCAGATTTGGCAGCGAGACATCGGCGCGTTCGCATCCAAGTTCGGCTACGCCCCGTCGCCCGTCCTGTACAAGTCGTTGGTCATCGTCGCGGCGGATAATTTTGGCGGCGGCTATTTGGTGGCCATGGACGTGCAGACCGGCGAAATCGCGTGGCGAAAAAAACGCGGCAGCGCAAGCTCCTATTCCAGTCCCCGCGTCGCGACCGTTGGCGGAGTGGACCAAGTGCTGATCACCGGCGGCGATCGATTGGCCAGCTACGATCCGGCAACGGGCGAGACGTTGTGGGAAACCGAGTGCATCGCCGAAGCAACTTGTGGAACCGTGGTGACGACGCAGGATCGAATCATTGCTTCCGGCGGATTCCCCGAGAACGAAACCGTTTGCCTGTCCGGCAAAGGCGAGCGAATCTGGTCGGACCGCACGAGAGTCTATGAGCCATCATTGATCACCGACGGACAGCATGTCTTTTCCGTCGACGACGATGGGATCGCGCGGTGCTGGTCGGTCGAGGACGGAGCGATCCGGTGGAAGAAACGTTTGGGCGGAAATTTCAGCGGTTCACCCGTGCTGTGCAACGGAAACGTTTACGTCGCCGATCTATCCGGCAACTGTTACGTGTTCGAAGCGTCGGGCGAAAAGTTCGTGCAGATCGCCAAGAACCGACTCGGCGACGATTGCTACGCCAGTCCGGCCATCGCCGACGGATCACTCTACTTTCGTGTCGGAATCGGCGACGGCGGTGGACGCAAGGAACAACTCGTGCGGGTCGCGATGGCAGAATGATCCGGAGCAGAATGATGAAGCGGAGCACCGCTGCCGCTCATCATTCTGCCGTTTTCTCGGTCTTCAAACGCGACTCAGCCAGTTCATGAATCGTGCCTTGGATCACCCGTCCGAACGATCGTCCCGATTCGCCACGCAATTTGTACGCGATTTGGATCGTCCACGTGGGCTCGATGGAGGGAATGACCAACTGGACCGTCTTGCCGTCGTCACTGACATCGACCGAGGTGACGTCTAGCGTTTGCTCATTGAAGCGGTCGGACCCATAGTTGGCCGTCCGCTTCAGGTCCCATGTTTCGACGAGATAGTTGTTCGGATCGGCGGCGGCATTGCGATCGACGTGATCGGAGAAGGTCAGCGTGAGACGGTTTGGGTTGGCGTGGATTTGGGTCGGCAGGTGCATCGGTTTGCCGGTCGCCCGAATCCGGTACAGCCCGCCGGGGCTGGCCGTTTGGCTGCTGCCCCAGGCCGTCATGCCGCAGACATACAGGTGCCCGTCACGATGGAAGCGGCCGCGCATCACGCCGGTCTCAAATTCGGGAAGCGGCAACCGACACATTCCGCCCTGCCACTGGCCATTGATCTGTTCATGCGGCACGACGAAGACTTTGCCGTAGCCGTAGGACAGGCTCAACAGCCGACCATCGAGGTCACCCCATTTCTGACTTTCGACCCAGAGCAGTTCCGCGGGTGAGCGATCGAAGGACTTGTTGGGCCAACAGAGCGGTTGCTGCATCGCCGAATCCCGCGTGTCATCGGGTGCACCGTAGCTGTACATGTTGCCGTAGAATCCGCCTTCGACGACACGATTGATTCGGTTCATCGGCGTCCAGTGGCCTTCTTGGTCGGTGACAAAGAACGATCCGTCGGGGTTGAGGCAGACACCGTTGGCGGCTCGAAACCCGTTGGCCAGAATCGTCGTCTGGTTCCCGTCGGCGCTGACTTTCAATAGCGTCCCGTGTTGTGGGATCAGCGAGTCTTGCGCGTGGCGGGCGCTCTTGGCATAGTACAAGTTGCCCTCGTCGTCGGCTTGAAGCCCCATCGCGAACTCATGAAAGTGCTCGGTGACTTGATGGTCCTGGTTGAAACATTCATAGAAATCGGTTTCCCCGTCGCCGTTGAGGTCACGGAGGACAACGATTTGATCGCGGCAGCCGACAAAAATTCTGCCGTCGACGATCTTGATGCCCAGCGGGTGAAACAGCCCCGATGCGATTCGGCGCCACTGCAGCGATCCGCCGGGCCGGCCGATGCCGTTGATGATCCAGACATCGCCGTCGCAGCAACAGGCGACCATTGAATTGCCATCGGGAAAGAAATCGAGTCCCGACATCCGCAGTCGGCTCTTCCACGGGTTCTTCGTCGGGCGTGTCAGTTCGTCGACGGCGAAGGGACCGTCGTCCCCGCCGGTCTCGGGCTCCGTCGTCAGCGTCTGCGGCCATTGGGCCGGACCGCCACGGGTCAGTGGCCGCAAGTCTTCCGGCACGCCCGAAAACTTGAAGGACGGCTTCATTCCACGATGCGCAACGTGCAGCTCCAAATCAACGGGCGTGCTTTCCGCAGGGATTTTCAGGATGGTCAGCCCGTCGACGTCTTCCGTTTTCAACGCCTTGGGACCATGGATGGCGACGGCGACGGTGTCTTGGGGAGCGATTCGGATCGCCAGATCGTGTGACGACTTTTCGATGTTCAAGACGCGTACCCAGGTGACGGGAACGTCGAACGGTCCCGGTCCCTGTTCTTCCGTAACGCGGTGCGACTCCAGCACCGCTGCGTCGCCGACGGTGTAGGACAACACGACGCGGTTGCCGTGCTTGTACAAGCCCTCGTAATCCATCCACGACTTTGGAAACGGGCCGTACGCCTGCCCGTCGCGTGCAAGCTGCCGTGTGTCGTCGAACGAACCGGTCAACGGATCGGCCCAGCCCGGGCCCGGCAGGTTTTGGAAATGCAGCTCACCGACCGTCCGCGGTGATCGCCAGTGTTTTCCGTCCAGCAGGATGCCTTCCCAATCGATGACCCCGGTTCCCATCCAGGCACCCGCGACCCGCATCGTGTCATGTTCAAACGCCAGGAAGTGTGAGCCGCGGGCAACGCCGCCCGGTGTTGCATCAAGCTGTATCGCGATGCCCTTGTAAGCAAAATTGGTTTCCGGCGGCCACGTCCGTTCGGCGGGGCGATTCTCACGCCGACCCCGCTGACGGTCTTCGTCGGTGACCTCCGGTCGTGGCTTGGAAAATTCACTCGCGATTTCATAGGTCCGCGTCAGGAACGGTCCATAGTCCATCTCGCTCCAAGGGCGATGGCGGACCGGTGCAGGTCCACGAAGTCGGCCTGGAGG
>NZ_JBFHKV010000411.1:0-6690 GCF_041595215.1 Stieleria sp.
ATCGCGTGGACGCCCGGCCGTGCTGCGAGCGGCAGGGCGCGAACCCTCCGATACTTCAAGGTGGTTTTCAGCCCAAACCGGACGGCTCGCGCCCAATACCGCTAACTCCTCTTCTGCGGCAATGGGCGTTTGCCTTCGGTAGCCGAGCAAAACCATTTCAACGGTTCTGCGCACGATCTGCTTGACACCTGTTCTACACCCTGTAGTATTACAACCTGTAGATGAGAGCCGGAGGTCCGTTTTTACCGACACGGGCGTCGGCGCGTGTTTTCGAGGATTCGGAGTCTGCAACGATGAAGGCGATGAAACTTGGTGGGCGACAGTTGGCGGTCATCAAATTGCTGTGGGAACGCGGCGAGATGACGATCGCCGAATTGCAGGGTGCGTTGGATGTCGAGTCGCCGCTGGCGTATTCGACCGTCGCCACCGTCCTGGCGCGGATGGAAAAGAAAGGTTTGGTGACGCATCGTGACGAGGACCGTACCTACTACTACCGCGCGGCGGTTTCGCAAGAGCGTGCGGGGCAAACGATGGTCGGCGAATTCGTCGAGCGACTCTTTGGCGGTAAACCATCGGAACTGGTCAACCACTTGCTCGACAGCGATCAGGTGGACTCTAAAGAATTACAGCGGATCAAGACGCTCGTGCAGCAGCATGAAGCGAAACTTAAGAAGCAGGAAGGTCGATCATGAGCGATCTCGCAAGCCTGACAGGAAACGTCGGCGTTTTTCTGTTGACCTATCTGTTGCACTCCACGCTGGCGTTCAGCTTCGTCGCCGCAGCAACTTATTTTCTCGGACGCCGACGCAATAGCGAATTGAGGGTGCTGGCATGGAAGATGGTGCTCTGTGTTCCGGTCGTCACCACACTCGCAGTCACGGTGATGGACGTTCCCCATTTCGGGCTCCAGTTTCCAGTGCGTGTCGCGGTCAGCGAAGCGGCGGGAGAAACCAGTCGCGACAATCCGACGGCGTCCCAAGAGCGAACGGTGCCGGCGCCGCTCGTGTCGAAAGATGACAATCGCCCGCAAACCGCCGACGAAACATCGGCCGGCGGTGCCGACGGGCGATTCGCTTCGACGCCGTTCACGTCGGCCCGGGTTGCTGGCGGCGGTTCACCAAACGTCTCGCCCTTGAAGCCACCGACCGCCCGCTCCGGCTGGGGATTGGTCGTGGCAACGTGGTTGCTCGGAATCGTCGTTGGTGCGTTGGGGCTTGTCGTTCAAATGACGCGGCTGTTGCAACTTCGCGAGCGGGCCTCGACGATTTCGACCGGCGATCTGTGTCGGTCGTTGAACCGATTGCGACGCAACCTAGGGATTCGCTGCCGCGTCGATCTATTGCGGACGGCCGATCTTCCCGGACCGGTCGCCGCGGGGATCCTGCGACCGTTCATCTTGATCCCCCAAAACATCTGTCCCGACTCGGTAGCCGTCGGCGGTCGGGATGCCTCTCCGAGCACCGGTCGTGAACTCTCAGCGTCGGAGCGTGACGCGTTATTGGCTCACGAACTGGCGCACGTGGCTCAGTGCGACGCTTTGTGGAACCTGATCGTCCAGATCATCAGCCGCGTGTTCTTCTTCCAGCCGCTGAATTGGTGGGCCGGGCGAGAGCTTCGTAAAGAGATGGACTTCCTCGCCGATGCGCAGGCCGCGCTGGTGCTCGGTCACCGAACCGGGTTGGCGCATTGCCTGATCCGACTGGGAGACCAGATGAGCCGGGCGTCGGGGCCGGTCGGGCCGGTGCACCTTGCGGCCGCAATGGCGGCGTTTCGCTCCACGCTCGGCCAACGCATCGAGACGCTACTGGACACCGACAACGACTTGCGTCGTATGCCGCGTTGGAGCCGATTGGCGACGCTCGCGGTCATGCTTTCCGGATCGATTTTGGCGACGGTGATCGTGCCCCGCGCGATCGCTCTCGCGACTGAACCTTCCCCTCCCCCCACGATGCCCCACGAAGGAAACGAACCTATGAAGAAGCAAGTTGCAGCATTGGCCATGGCGACCGCCTTGGTCATCCCGGCTGCCGGCGACGAACCGGCGACCCGCCCCGCATCACCACCGCCGACGACGGAACTGAAAGCCACGCCGGACGCCTTGCCGCCAGGCATTCGCAAGTTCAATGGCATGGTCGTCGGTCGGCTGGCTGCCAAGGACATCGAACGCGGTACCTTCGTCGTGCACGTCGATGCGGTCTCACGTGTGTGGCGCAACAGCCAAGCAGAAAACCCTCAAAGCATCGTCGGCAAGTCGGTCGCCGTCGGTGGCGTGTTCGGCAAGTTTCTGGACGTCTTGGTCGTCACTCGAATCGGTGAAACGATCGAGTTTGAGTGCAAGCACGACGGTGACGGGCTGAAGTTCCCCGGCGAAATGCTCCGCAAGGTCGCCCCCTATCGACCGGAAGACTATCCGAAGTTGCCCGAATCCTTTCGCGGTTTCCAGGGCTCGGTGATCGCGGACATCGTGAAGAAAGATCCCGAAGCGTTCGAAATGATCATCAAGGTCAGCAGCGTCAAACAGGTCTGGAACAAGAACACGGCCAAGGAACCCCGCAGCATTGAAGGCCGGACGATGATGCTAGCCGGTTTCTGGAATCGCAAGGAGGTCTATCACAGCTTGAAACCGGGTGACCGCATCGAAGTGGGAATGCAGCACATCGGCCGCCAGAGCGAGCACCTGACGGTCGCCGAATTTGTCCGCAAGGCGGATGCCGGTTCGGAAAAAGTCGCCATGGAACCCATGAAGCGGATGGAGCGAGAGCCCGCCGCGGCGGACGGCTTGGCGTCAGGGCAAAACGGTTTCTGTGGGATGCTGGTCGGACGTCTGGTCCAAAAGGACGTCGAGCGCGGCACCTTCACCATCACCGTCGATGCCGTGCCACGGATCTGGAACAAGAACCGGGTTGACAACCCCAAGGCGATCGTCGGTCAAAACGTCCAAGCCGGCGGGGTGTCCGGCAAACTGCTCGATGTCTTGGTGGTGTCCCGCGTTGGAGAGACCATCGAATTCGGGGCGCTGCACGAGGGCGGTCCGTTCATGCGAGTCGTGGAAGTGCTTCGCAAGGTGGCTCCGGTTTCGCCCGGTGACTACCCCGAGTTGCCCGAGGCGGTTCGTGGCATCAAAGCCGTGGTCACTGCAAAGGTCGTTAAAAAGGACCAAGAGATGATGGGACTGATCGTGGAAGTCACCCGTGTCGACGAGTTGCTGCCCGGCAGTGATGCAACGGATGCCGATTCGATCGTCGGACGACGGGTGATGCTGGACGGGTTCTGGAAACGCAAAGAACTCTATCAAGACCTCCGCGTGGGTGACGTAATCCGCTCCGGCGTCGTCCATCAGCAACGGCTGAGCGACAACTTGGCTGTCGCCGAATCGGTCAAGAAGATCGACGGCTGACGTGTGATAAGAAACCTCCCCCTGAGATCAACGGTGAGTCGATGATTCGAACGGTCTTGGCCGGCATGATCGGCGTCGTGACTTGTGTGCTGCTGTCGCATCCGCCGGCGCTGCGGGCGGAAACCGTCCCGTCGGTCAGCGAACGATTTGCGGCGGCCGAGACGGACGAAACGCCGGACTTCCAGCAACACGTCGTCCCGTTGCTGGGCCGGCTGGGGTGCAACGGACGATCCTGTCACGGTTCCTTCCAAGGACGTGGCGGGCTGCAGTTGTCCCTGTTCGGTTATGACTTCCAGATGGACTACCGCTCGCTGACCGACCAGGCCTCCACCGGAGGCGACGGCCAATCCGACCGACGCGTCGATCGACGGCGGCCCGACGAAAGCCTGGTCTTGCAAAAACCGTTGCTGCAGGTCGACCACGAGGGCGGTGATCGATTCGCCGAGGGATCGTGGGAGCATCACCTGTTACGACGCTGGATCGAAGACGGTGCCAAACCGATCACGCAACCGCGTGTGCTGTCGCATCTGGAAGTCCAGCCGGCGGAAGTCGTCTTTGATTCTGGCGCCGCATCGGTGCCATTGAGTCCGGTACCGCTGCGAGTTGTCGCCGTCTGGGAACAGGGCCTGCGCGAGGACGTGACGCCGCTGTGTCGGTTTCGCACCAACGATGACTCTGTCGTCACGGTCGATTCCGATGGTCGATTAACCTCGACCGGCCCCGGCGATTCGCACGTGGTCGTGTTCTATGACAACGGGGTGGCGGCGGTGCCGGTGCTGCGTCCGTTGAACGATGCCCCGGACCGGGCAAGACGCGTCAACGATGCCGAAACGCAGTCGCCCAGTGTGGATCGATTCGTCCTCGCCAAACTGGACAAGTTGGGCATCGTCCCGTCGGACGTTTGCAGCGATGCGGAATTCTTGCGCCGCGTCAGCATCGACGTTTGCGGCACGTTGCCGACGCCCCAGGAGGTCGAGTCGTTTCTGGCCGACCGCTCGACCGACAAACGAGAACGCAAACTCGATGAGCTGTTGGAACGGCCATCCTATGCGGCTTGGTGGGCGAACAAGCTGTGCGATTTCACCGGCTGCAACCCGAATCAACAGGCCGAACTGGGCCAGGAAACGTCGGTGCAATGGTACATGTGGGTGTACCAGCGATTGCGTGAGAACGTACCCTACGACGAATTGGTGCGCCGGATCGTTTTGGCCAAGGGCCGTGAGTCCGGTCAGCCGTATCAGGACTACGCGCGTCAAGTCTCGGCGTATTTCCGTGATGATTCACCGGCCGACTTTGCCGAACGTGAAACGATGCCGCACTACTGGACACGTCGCAGCATGGAAAAGCCCGAAGATGCGGCGCAAGCGTTTGCGCAAAACTTCTTGGGCCTTCGTTTGCAGTGTGCCCAGTGCCACAAGCACCCCTTCGCGCCATGGACACAAGGTGACTTCAACGAATTCAGTCGCTTCTTCGAAAACGTCCAATTCGGTGTCGAGCCGACGTCGCTGCCGCAGTACCGCGAACTGGCCAAGCAGGTCGGCTTGACGGTGCGAGGCGACGAGGGCACCGCGATTCGCAGCGACATCCTCCGCCAAGCCCAAAAGGGACGCATCGTTCCCTGGCGTGAACTGTACATCGACGCGCGCCCCGAGCCCGAGTCATTGTCCCTGTTGCGCAGCGGTTCGGTCACCTTGCAGGGGAACGATGATCCGCGTGAGCCGATCATGAATTGGATGACCGACCCGGCGAATCCGTGGTTTGCCCAAGCGATCGTCAACCGCGTTTGGGCGAGCTACTTTCACGTCGGCATCATCGATCCGCCCGATGATTTGAACCCGGCCAACCCGCCCAGCCATCCAGAGTTATTGGATTGGCTGACGCGCGAGTTCGTCCGACAAGACTACGACCTCAAATGGTTGCATCATGAAATTGCCACCAGCGACACGTATCAACGCAGTTGGAAACCGAACGAGACCAATCGCGATGACCGTCGCAATTTCAGCCGCGCGATTCCGCGCCGCCTGCCCGCCGAAGTGGTCTATGACAGTATCAAACAGGCGCTTGTGGCGAGTGACAAACTGACCGAAGTTCGCACCGATTTGACGCGACGTGCCATCGGGCACCTGTCGATGCGACTAGCCGGAACGCACGCGATGCAGGTGTTCGGCAAGCCGGATCGTGCGGTCAATTGCGACTGCGAGCGTGTCAACGAGCCGACCTTGCTGCAAGCGGTCTATCTGCAGAACGACCCGCTGGTGGATCAGCAGCTCGAATCGAGCGGCTGGTTGCAGGAAATCCAAGCTCGCGAAGATGCCGGTGTTGCCTTGGATCCAACACGACTGATCGAAACCGCATGGTTGAGAACGGTCAGCCGGCCGCCCACAGAAAAAGAAGTCGCTCGAGCCGAGCAGCATCTTGCAGCCGGCGACTCAACGACCAAGGCGATGCGCGACTTGCTGTGGTCACTGATCAACACGAAAGAGTTCATCTTGACGAAATAGCAAACTGATTCACGCCCACCAAGCGGCCTGAACGATCACGATTCCAATCTCACCAACAACGCAAAAGGCACATCGATGACTCTGAACCGAAGGCAATTGTTGCAAGTCGGCGCGCTCGGCGGCAGTCTTTCGCTGAGCCAGTTTCTGCGATCCAATGCGGCCGCAGGCCACGCCGACTCGGGACGGTCCGCCATCCTGGTGTTCTTGGGCGGCGGTCCGTCGCACCAGGATACGTTCGACATGAAACCCGACGCGCCGGTCGAATACCGTGGTCAATTCAAACCGATCAGTACCCGCGTGCCCGGCATTCAGATCTGCGAGCACCTGCCGCGACTGGCGCAGCGCACCGACAAACTGGCCATCATCCGGGGCATCACGCACAGTTTGGCCGATCACGGGCTGGGCACACGGTACCTGATGACCGGCAATTTGCCGACTCCCGTTGTCAGCTATCCGATGTATGGGTCGGTGGTCAGCCGCGAATTTCCTGCCGCGGCGGACCTGCCGTCGTTCGTTTCGATCGATCGTCCTGTCGAGGGCCCGGGATACTTGGGCACGCAATACGGACCGATGTCGACCGGCGAAAAACCGCGTTATGGTCAGCCGTTTCGTGTCCGCGGCATCACGCTCGATGGCAGCCTAACGGTCGATGATTTCCGATCACGACATCAATTGCGGGCGGACATCGACACCGCGTTTGACGGATTCGAAAACCTGGACGACGCCGTCAGAGGATTGGATCGTTTCGCCCAGCAGGCGTATCGGATCATCAGTTCTCCGCGTTCGCGTGAC
>NZ_JBFHKV010000412.1:0-6685 GCF_041595215.1 Stieleria sp.
CCCCCGACGTTTCCTCGCGAACTTCCGTACTTACCGAAACGGCGGGTACCGATCATGCAGGTTTCATCGTCCCCCCGCCGCCCGGGGCGGTCGCCCGAAGGGGTGGGACGCCAAGCCGATTGCGATCCTGTTCTCGGTCGTGAAACTCGGACGGTCCCGCGGTCTGCGTTGACACGGAGGCCGGCGGCTTTCTACTGTCCGGCCAGCTGCGCCAACGTCATGCGCTTCTTGCCCCCCACCGCTTCGATTGACAGGATGTTGCTCGAACCCACGTCCGCTCCGTTTGGCCGACCACGATCCGAATCCGATGCCGATGCGGTCACGCGTCGCGCCGCCTCGTGTCGTGCTGTATCGTGCGGTGCTGCGCCGGCTTCTGCGGTAGGGGAAGTTGAACCTGCGGTTGCGTTCGCGGCGACGTCGGCAGCTTCGAAACGGGTTTGCCGACTGAGGGTTTGCCAACTGGTCGGGCTGATTCTGCTGCTGTGTCTTTCCGGCGGATGCTCGACCGCTCGGTATTTGACGGCTCGGTCGGTTCGCGACAATCCGTTGGCCGCCCAGCTGCGGCTGATGACCCGTCAAGGCCCACAGATCAGCGAGCGGACGTGGAACACGTTGCGACGCTATGGACTTCGCGACGGCTACGATCAGGACGCCCACGTCTGTCTGAAAAAAATACAAACCACGTTGCGGGACAACCGTGACCCCGAGCTGATTCATGCACTCGCCGAACTGTCTTACGTCGAAGGCAAGAAGGCGGAAACCAAAGGCGACCAGAGTGACGCCCTTGGCCACTTTGGCGTCGCGCTGACCAATAGCTACGACTATCTTTTCGACGAAGACCTGTCGGAAACACGAAACCAATACGACCCGCAGTTTCGCGCGACGTGTGATTTGTACAACGAATCGCTGGAAGACACGCTCCGCCTGCTGTGCGAAGAACATCACATCAAACCGGGCCAAACCTATCGCGTCAAAACACCCGACCGCGAGTTCGTCATCCAGACTCAACTGCGCGGAAACTGGAAGCCCGACGAGTTTGATCACTACGAATTTGTCAGCGATTACGAGATCGCAACGCTGCGGAGTAAGCACACGACGTTCGGATTAGGCGTTCCCATGATCGCGGTGCGGAAGAGCAACGAAAAAAACGATCCGCGCGAGGAATACTACCCCGACGAGCTCAGCTACAGCGTCACTGCGATGATGCGCTGTGCCAAACCGGAGCACGGTGAATACGGCGACGCCAACACTTGTGTCCTCGA
This sequence comes from Stieleria sp., assembly GCF_041595215.1. Taxonomy (NCBI): domain Bacteria; kingdom Pseudomonadati; phylum Planctomycetota; class Planctomycetia; order Pirellulales; family Pirellulaceae; genus Stieleria; species Stieleria sp. The sequence continues at coordinate 1,263 of NZ_JBFHKV010000412.1, forward strand.
GTTTTTCGATCCGCTGACGGCCAACCAGGTCAAATTGGCCAACCACTGGGTGCCGCTGGAAACCGATCTGACCACGCCGCTGGCTTTCTTTCTCGACACGCCGCGATTTCGTGAGCGAAACCACGAAACCGAAGGCCTGCTGAACCCCGCCGATGCCGCCAAAAACCGCGGCTTGTACATGCTGGAACCGTATGATCCCAACCGGATCCCGGTGCTGATGGTGCACGGCCTGTGGTCCAGCCCCCGGACGTGGATGGACATGTTCAACGACCTCCGCAGTTTTCCAGAGATCCGCCAGCGCTACCAGTTCTGGTTCTATCTGTATCCGTCCGGCCAGCCGTTTTGGTTGAGTGCGATGCAAATGCGGTCGGACCTCCACGATCTGCGCCACACATTTGACCCGGCACACAACGATGCCCCGATGGATCAGATGGTCCTGGTCGGGCACAGCATGGGCGGACTGATCAGTCGCATGCAGACGATCGATAGCGGCGATGATTTCTGGAGAATCGTCAGCGACCAACCGCAAGAGAAACTGCGGGGAGAAGCCGAAGAGCGCGACAAGCTGGTCAGCACGCTGTTCTTCAAGCCCAATCAATCGGTCAGCCGGGTGATCACGATCGGGACGCCCCACCGCGGCAGCAAGTTCGCCAATGAATTGACCCGCTGGTTGGCCCGCAAATTTATCAAGCTGCCGACGATGAACGTCACCATGGGCGAGAATCTGGTTAAAAACAATCCCAACCTGTTCCGTGATACCGAACTGTTGACGATGGCCAATGCGATCGATTCGCTGGCCCCCGACTCGCCGATCTTCCCCGTCATGCAGCGTGCCAAGTACTCACCGTCGGTCAAGTACCACAACATCATCGGGATCCTGCAAGACCCGACGCTGCTGCAAAAGAAAGCCGGTCGCGGCGATGGCATTGTCGCCTATGAAAGCGCCACGATGGAAGACACCGAAAGCGAACTGATCGTCGATGCTGAGCACACCAAGATCCACATGACCGGTCAAGCGATCTTTGAAGTCCGCCGCATCCTGTTGGAACATCTCCGAGACATCGATTCGGCCGACCGCGTTGCGACGATGCCGAAAAACGCTGTCGAATCCGCGGCAGCGGGCGAATCAACTACGGTTCGGAAAGTTGGCTTTGAGCGGTAAGAGTTTCAAGTCTCAAGTCTCAAGTTTCAGGTTTCAAGTTTCAAGCTGGACAGCCGGGGCTGAAGGCGTCGCAAGGAAGGTGCCGCGAGTCCATTCGCGGAGAAGGGAGGTGTTGATCGGGAACACATATCGCTCCCGGCCTAAGACGCCGAAACGAAGCTGGCCAAGGGTGCCGGCTTGGCCTTTCGCGTCGGCGAATCGCCCCTCAATTCCACCTTGCCGCCGTCGGCGGTGACCGATCCGGTGAAGACCTGCGGTCGGACCGACGGACGCGTTTTGGCCGACTTGATGCGATCCGATGCATTTTGGTGGGCGAAGGCGAATTCTCGCTCCGAAAGCTCGAATTCGACTTCTCCGTCGATCGCTTGTTCGGTGTCCAGTTCGCCGCGAAGGATGCGGACGTCGCGGGGAGCGCTGATTCCGATTCGAACTCGGTTTCCTTCCACACGGACTACGGTCACCGTGATGTCGTCGCCAATCTTGATCTGCTGATCGACTTTTCGTGAGAGAACTAACATGGCAGTTTCCTTTGCCGATACCGGCGAGAGAGGGTGAGAAACTCGTCAAGGCTGTCACATCCTTGTACGCGGCAGGGGAGAGATGCAGGATTTGTGCCAATCGCCGGAGCAAAATCCGGCCATTTTCCTTAACCTGTTCCCAGACAGTCAGTTACGCCAAACGGCGGGTTGGGACGCCGGATTCTGTCGTCCACCAAATTGGAAGACTTTACACCGATTTGAAAGATTGACGCGCAACGGAGAATCACTAAACTTCTCTGTTGTTGAGAATCACTTTCAACACCGCGCAGTTTTTGACGTCCCTCCTTCGCCCGCGTCATCTATCCAGGTTTCTGATGAATTCGATGATTCTAAACGTCTTCCCGAGCGATTCCGGCGACCAGCGACTGGTGCTTGCACGCGAAAGCGATGGCAACGGTTCCACGCTGGTGCTCCGCCAAGAAAGTCGCTCCCCGCACGTCGGCTGGTTTGTGCAAAGCCGAATCGCGATCGAGCCGAATCAGGTGGCGGCGTTGAAGATGACGCTGACCAGCAACCTGGTGAAGGAAGCGTTGCCGGCCGACGAGACGCCCGCGGTGTTGAGCTTCCGCTCCGCCATGGCGGGTTAGTGCTTCGGCCGGGTTTGAACCTTAGGGTTGCGTTTGTCGACCTGGAAATAGGGGGCAGACTGTACCTTAGCCGAGCGATGAAATGATCGCTGAGGAAATGATCGCTGAGCCCACGGATAGCAGCGCGAACCCACGGATTTCTTGCACCCTGTCATCCGTGGGTTCGCGCTGCCATCTGTGGGTCTTCCTTGCGATTTAGTCCTCGAGTTGCGACTCGAGCTTTTGCAGTTGGTCGCGAAGTCGTTGAATCTCGGCTCGAACCGATTCCGATTCGCCTGACGGGTCAGTTTGCGTCTTGCTTTCTGGCTGCGGCTGCGGTTTCTTTGCCGCGGGAAGCAATTCCGGCTCAGCGGCCTGTTTCGCCGTGTCGGCTTGCGGATCGGGCGTGTTGGAGGGTGTTTGCGATGGCGTGGCGGACTGGCCGAACATGCCGCCGAGCACCGAACCGAGGCCTCCGACCAATGAATCGCTGGCGGCCGGGGTGGGGTCGGTGGCGTCTGTCGCTTGGCCCGCGACCGTCGGTCCATCACCGGATCGCAGCGACAGCGTGGCGTTGACGAGACGATTGTCTCGGATCAATTGCAGATCCACGGAATCGTCAGGCGAAGCAAGCGCCAGCAGGTCGAACAGACGCTGGGTATCAGAAACCATTTTGCTGTCAATCGCGACGATGCGATCATCGGTTTTCAGGCCGGCCTTGTCCGCCGACGATCCGGGCTGAATCTTCATCACTTGGACACCGCGTCGGCCGGGCACATCGCGAACCTCCGCGCCGATCTTCGGCGGTGCAGTCTGTGCCGCAGTCGGGATGGCGGCCTGGAGGGGCACGGCGATCGGATTTCGGCCCGATGCCGCTGGGCCAGTGGCCGACGTACCGCTGGCGGCAGGCGATTTCGTCAGCTCGCTCGCCGGGGCGGCGTTGGTGCCGGGCTTGGCCACCAACGTGATGTCAAGATCACTGACTTGTCCGCCCCGCCCGATCCGCAAGCGAACCCGATCGCCGGGCTGACGGGCGGCGACTTGACCGACCAAGGCGGCAACCGATGGCGTGGGCACTCCGTCGATGGCAAAGATGAAGTCGCCGACGCGCAGCCCCTCTCGGTCGGCGCGGGAATGGCTGGCGAATTCGGTGATTTGAACACCCGGGTAGCCCGGATCGGCGTCAATCGCCTTGATGCCGATCGATGCAGCGGTGCCGCCGGATGATTCGGTGCCAGCAGGTTCCGCGGCCGGACCACCTTCGTCGTCGAAGTCGAGCGGGGAGAGAATCGAGCGACCGAACGATTGGGATCGCTGGGGAGCTGGAGCGTCGACGTCGGCCTGGGACTGCGTCTCAGCCCCCGCCTGCCGGACGCCGCCGGGCCCGACGGCCGGCGTCGGACTGACGGCCGGAGCTGGACTGACGGCCGGAATGCGACTGACGCCGCTGCCCGGACGAGCCAGGGGGCGATAGCGTGCCCGAGGATTCGCTTGGTCGGTTCGGCCGGCGGCGGCGGGATTCTGGGCCGCTCCGTTTGCCGGATTGGCGGCGCCGGGCTGTTTAGCGGCACCGGGCTGGTTTCCCGCACGCGGCAGCGGGCGAGCCGGCAGGGCGTTGTTGGCGGCTTCGCCGTCCTGCGGTTGCAGTTGATCTTGGATCAGCGGCACGATCCGACTTCGCAGCCGTTGCAGCAATCCTTGCCCACGGGCATCGTCGGCGAAACAGGTGGCGGAGACGATCAGCGTGGTGATGGTCAGCAGGGAAGTCAGTGAACGCATGGAAAGTTCGAATTTCTTGTGGGGCAGAGAGTGATGCAGTCAGAAACGCAGACATGCCAAAGACTCTAGGGCCATCATACGCCTGATTGACAAAAAATCGAGGCGTCCGAGGGGACGCGGCCCCCCGGCTTGTCATTCTCGATGGCACTTTGCCGGCCAATCCGCCTTGCGACCATCGCCGAGAAAAGGCTATGCCGGTCCATTGTGGAGAACGACTTGAGTCATTCCGACGATTTTTCCCTGTTTTTGCTCAGGTGAAATCCACCGCCGGCGTCGATGGCGTGTCGTATCCCGCGGGTCGTCAAAATCATTTGAACATTCGATAAATGCGGAGGCCACGATGGCCAAAGGATGGATGGAACCGGAACAGTGCAGGAACCTCTTGGTTCTTGTCGAGACTGTGACCGCACCGTTATTGATCCAACACCAAGCGCCGGTGTGCCTGGAATTGGACATCGACTTGGAAATCCCCATCCCCTGCGACCACCAACGCACGGCGGATCTGATCACGGCGCTCAGCAAGCAGGCGTTGGAGGCGATGCCTGACGGTGGCGATCTGATGATCACCGCCTGCCAGAGCGAATCGGGACTGGAGTTGGAGATCGCCGACAGCGGGACCGATGCGACCAAACGCGAGCGTCACCTGCCGATCGCCGCGGCCGCCATCAACGCAGAGCTGCAATGGCAGAACTGCCCCCAGGGCGGCGTGGCTGTCACCATCGTGTTCCCATCGCAATCATCCAGTAGTCGAATGGCAGCCTAAGCGTGTTGCGTCAGCGGACTGAACGATTCAAATCCCATCTCGACACCGTCCCGCCGCTCTCCGGGGCGTCGGCTCTGTCACGAGCGGTCGCCTGTGTGATCGCAGGGCTGCTGATTGTCGGTGGAATCTATTACGTCACGCCCGCCGGCTCGACGGAAACCATGGAGCCGCTCTTTGGCGGAAAGGTGCTGCGGGAGATGGAACTCAGTCAAGTCGAGTTCGCGTTCAGCAAAGCGGGCTTGAGCGATTGGCGGCGAGAAGACGGACGGATGTTAATCCCGCGTGAGACTCGGCACGAATATTTGGCGGCACTCGAGCAAGCCTCCGCACATCCCTACGCCTTGCAAAGCAGCGTCGAAGAGGCGCTCGGTGAGGCACCTTATTTCGAATCGGAATCGGCCCGACGCACGCGTCATCAATATGCCAAGGCACGCGACCTGGGTAAAAAAATCGCAGCCTTCGACGACATCCTTTGGGCCAGCGTGGACTATGACGAGCAATCCGCCGGTGGGTTTGACGGCCGCACGATCCAATCCGCCAGCGTGCTGCTGGTCTCCGACAGTGGCAAGCCGATTGCGCCGGGGCGGATCAGCATGATCCAGAACCTGGTCGCC
>NZ_JBFHKV010000413.1:0-6680 GCF_041595215.1 Stieleria sp.
AATCCGGCGGACCGTGCAGACCTCTCGGTTGGGTGCATCGAACTGGGCCATCGACGGATAGGGGCTGCTGCGGCGCCACGTCGTGTACAACCCGCGTCGGTAGCGGTCTTCCCCCTTGCTCGTCTGCCAATCGGTGGCCGAGCCGAACGCGGCTTTCAATCCCAGCTCGGGTTGCGGCGGATTGACCGGCGGCCCGAATCGTTTGTCGCTCAACAGCCCGCTGACGAACAATGCCTGGTCGCGGACCATCTCCGCCGAGACGCGGAATCTCGGTCCCCGTGCAAGCAGCCGGTTGGCCGGATCGGCGGCGATCAATTCCGGCGTTGTCACGCTGCTTTGCCGATAGGTTGCGGACATCACCATCGACTTGATCAAGCGTTTGATGTCCCATCCGCTGTCACGAAACTCGACCGCCATCCAATCCAACAGACGCGGATGGGAGGGCAATTCACCTTGCGATCCAAACTCTTCGCTCGTTTCGACAAGACCAACGCCGAACAACTGTTCCCAATGTCGATTGACGATCACCCGCGGGGTCAACGGGTTTGCCGGATCGACCAACCAGTGCGCCAAATCCAGGCGGCTGGGGTTGTCGGCATGGGCGATCGGGTGGAATGCTCCCGGCGTGCCCTCATGGACCACGTTGCCGGTGCTTTGGTAGTTGCCCCGCAGCTGCACCTTGGTGACGCGACGCTTGTCGGTGGGCAGCTCCTTCATCACCGGAACGCTGGTCATCGGCTTCATCTGGGCTAGTTCGTCGCGCGCCGCCTGCAACTCGTCTCGCCACGGTTGGAGCGCCGGTGCAATGTCACGGAAATACGCTTCAACTTGCGATGCCTCGTTTTCGTTCCAGCGATCTTTGCGTTTGGCGACGATGCGACGAATCGGGTCCGGCAACGTCGCCCAGCGGGTCAGGTTCACGTCCGAACTGATGGACAAGCGAAAGTGATCGATCAAATGACGCGGGTGTTCCGATTCTTGTGCGATCGATACCGTCAGCACGCCCTCGGCCGCCGGGGTCGGTGCATCGAGCGCCACGGTCAGTTGATGGGGGCGTCCGACCTGAGGCGCGATGGCCCAACCCGACTTGGGACTGTCAGGCGTTTGCAGGACGGCCGTTGCGGGAAATCCACTTTGTTCGTGATCGGCCGATGCATGACTGAACGAGACCGTTCGAACCCCGGATGGGGACAGAGCATGTTTGGCTTTGGCCGGGGTCTCGGGTTGGCTCGTCCAGACGACGTCTCGTTCGTTGCCCAACAGCGTCACCGTGAATCCGTTCAACCGTTCGATGATTCCCGCGCCTCCGTCGGTGCGATTCCACAGAACCAGGTTGTCGATCGGCATCGCTTCGCCTAAATCGATTTCAACCCAGGGGTCCTTTTCACCGTTGGTGTGTTGGACCGAACCCTTGTTGTAGTCGCTTGCCGTGTTGCCGTCGTTGACTCGCGTGGCGTCGGCATCGGCGTAGGTAGAACTCTGAGTCGCCTTGCCGCGCGGCGCGACATTTTCGCCTTCGCTGAACACTTCGATCTCCGCGAGATGCAAAAACCGTGATTTCCCAGGCAAATCGACTCGCACGAATCGGGCTTGCACCGGAGCAAGTGGCTGGGGCGTCCAGGTCGCGCGAAGCTGGGTGATCACGAAGTTACGTTTCTGCGACGGTGACGTTTCCAGGCGAAGGCCCGTGATGGGTTCGTCCGAGGTGGGAATCTGGATCTGATACGTGTCCGTTTCCAGCTCGTCTTCGGCAGCCTGGATCCATCCGTCGTCGGTCATTTCCAACTGGCGTTTGGACTCGATCGAGGCGACATCGGCGATTCGCCACTCGGGCGGCGAAGAGAACTGGGCCAACCACTGTTCACGTTCCTGGTCGACTCGATCCGAGGGGGCGGCCAGTTTGGCCTGGAGTGATTCGATGCGTGCGGACAATTCGACTTTGCGGCGTTCTTGATCGTCACTCCAGACTTCCAGCAGCGGGCTTTCGTCACGTTTGTCAGCATCTTCGGTGCTGTTGAAGAAAGCGAAGAATTGGAAGTATTCGTCTTGGGTGATCGGATCGTACTTGTGGGTGTGGCATTGGGCGCAGGCCATGGTCGTTCCCATCCAAACCGCCATCGTCGTGTTGACCCGGTCGACGACCGCGACATTGCGAAATTCTTCGTCATTGGTGCCGCCTTCGTTGTTGGTCAACGTGTTTCGATGAAAGGCCGTGGCGATCAATTGCTCGTCGGTGGGATTGGGCAGCAAGTCACCGGCAATCTGCTCGATCGTGAATTGATCAAACGGCATGTTGTCGTTGATCGCTTGGATCACGTAATCGCGGTAGGCCCAGATCGTGCGTGGCGGGTCATCGGCGTAGCCTGCCGAGTCGGCGTAGCGGGCCAGGTCCAGCCAGACCCAGGCCCACCGCTCTCCGAATGTCGGACTGGCGAGCAACGAATCCACGTAGATCTCGTACGCATCGGCGCGATCGTCCTCGGCAAACGCTCGGGCTTGTTCCCAGTTCGGCGGCAAGCCCGTCAGGTCGATTGCCACGCGTCGGGCCAGCGTCAAACGGTCGGCTTGGGGCGAGGGATGCAAGCCTTCGGCATCCATCCGTGCCAGCGTGAAGTGATCGATCGGACCGGTCGGCCAGGCCGGGTCGGACACTTTCGGAAGCGGCGGTCGACGAGGAACTTCGTAAGACCAGTGTCGGGCGTAGCGTCCGCCCTGTTCGATCCACGTTCGCAGCAAAGCGACTTCGGCCTGCGTCAGCGGATCGCCTTTTCCCGACGGCGGCATCACCACGTCTTCGTCGTCGCTGGTCACCCGGGAGATCAGTTCGCTGGCTTCGGGGTCACCGGGCACCACGGCCGCGTATCCGCCCAGGTCCTCATGCGCCCCTTCGGCGGTATCCAACCGCAATCCCGCCGCCCGCTCCGCTTCGTCGGGGCCATGGCACGTGACACAGCGATTGAACAGCAGCGGCCGAATATCACGATTAAAATCAACCGCGGAGTCCCCCGCCGGTGCGAAGACCGGTGCGATGGATAAAACCAAGGCATAAAGCAGAGAAACCGAAAAAACGCGTGTCAGTCGCATAGGTGGGAACGTTCAACGTTTGGAGGGGCAAGGGGCGCCATTAGTATACCCGAAACACAAGTCGACTCCCGAATCCCCGCCCGCACAAATCCCCGCCCACCGGCATCCCACCACTCCGCAGACCGCCGTCCCCCGAATCCCCCCATCGACCTCAACCACCCGGGGACACGGCACCAATTCACCCGGGGACACGGCATTAACTCACGGGGACACGGCACGCTGATCTAATCCAGTGCTATCAAACTTAAAAGATTGTGTCTGATCTGAGCTGGATTTTGGAGCAGCGAAGGTTGACTGATGGATCGGTTTGCGTTGCAATGAAAGCTCGTGGGAGTCGCACGGAGCGACTCGTTTTTGGGCTACGCAATTTGAAGAAGATTCACTTCAAACCGTAGCAACGTCTAGAAACGAGTCTCTTTGATGAGGATGCGATGTCACGTTCCAACCGCGGCGACAAGATTGACCCTCGCGAGGTCCAAATCGTTCATGCCATCAGTCGCACCACGCGGGCTTGCCGGTTGTTTGGCGACGATCCGCTGTCCGGCAAGAACTGCGACCATCGCAAGGGCTGGATTGAAGGGTTGATCGAGCATTTCGCAGGCCAGTTTGCCATCGACGTTCTGGCGTATTCGGTCCTCTCCAGCCATCACCATCAGATGCTACGTTCGCGCCCCGACATCGTCCAAACTTGGGACGACACCGAAGTGGCACGACGCTGGCTGATGATTTGCCCCAAACGCAAAGACGACCACGGCAACCCATTGCCGCCGTCAGAGTCCGAGCTCAACACCATTCGGAACTGCCCGATCAGGCTCAAGCAGATACGTCTTCGGCTCAGCGACGTTTCCTGGTGGATGCGTCTAATGAACCAACGCGTTGCCCAGCGAGCCAATCGGGAAGATGACTCCAGCGGCCGATTCTTCGAAGACCGCTTCAAGGGGATTCCGGTGATTGATGATGAATCCGTGTTGGCTTGTGCCGTCTACGTGGATTTGAATTGGATTCGAGCTTGCATGGCCGAAACATTGGAGTTGAGCAATCACACGTCGGCTCAGCGCCGTATCGAAGCGATCACGGCGGAAACGCAAGCCCCGGCGTCGGACCCTGCATCGGCCCCCACCAGTGCGTCGGAGCCCGCGGACAGGTGTGTCCGGCCGCTTGCGGATTCGTTTCTAGCGCCGGTTGATCTGAATGAAGCGACGGAGTTGCCCGGCCCCCAACCGAGCCAATGCGATGCACGCTGTAGCGACAAGGGGTTCCTACCAATCAGTGCGGCGGAGTACCTTGAGCTACTTGACTGGTCGGCTCGCCAATCGTCGGTTGGTAAACCCGGACGTACCCCTGACACTCTCCCGCCGATATTGATTCGGCTCGGTTTATCGCCGACAGTCTGGCTGGAGCTTGTGGCCAATTTTGATGATCTGTTCACCACAATGGCTGGATTACCGGAACACATCGATCAGCGACGTGGCAAACAAACCGGTCGCCGGTTTCACGTCCAGAAGCGGACGCGTGAGCTGTTCGCCCAAGCGGCCTAGATTGAACAATCTCCATCGATCTGGTTGGATCTTGCAACAAAGGCTTCGCAAGATCGCAGCATGCTCGCTGCGTTTCCGATTGGCTCTCTGTGTGCGGAGTCGCTGACGTCTGCAGGGCGACGTCGCCCTGGTGATTGAGTCGGGTCGAAAAACAAGGTTTGAACCGCAGGCCGAAGCATTTGCAGCAACAACCGAAATCTCTAGGCTGAAGAAGCTGTGCCGTGTCCCCGATCGTTGTTCTGTTGGGTTGATTTGATGCGGTGTCCCCAGGTGCTGTTTGGCTGGTGCCCTGTCCCCGGATGTTTGGCTGGTGCCCTGTCCCCGGGTGTTATTGCTTTGGGCTGGTGCCGTGTCCCCGGGGTGCCGTGTCCCCGGGGTGTTGGGTGGGCGGGCATCTTTTGCTTTCCCGGCCGGTAGACGTTAGACTCGGGCGGTTTAGACCTGCGATTTCCTTTTTCTTTTCAACGGAAGGGCCAATTGATGGGCGTTCGATTCAGTGAAGTCGACTTGGCGACTCGAAACGATAGCAACGTGATTCACTTGCATGTCAGCGGCACGATGAACCACGAAGATTACGAAATCTTCGGCCCCGACATCGAGCAGGTCATTCAGAAACATGGCAAGATTCGCGTGCTGCTGGAATTGGATGACTTCCACGGCTGGACAGCCCGAGCACTGTGGGATGACATCAAGTTCGACATCCAGCACTTTCGCGACATCGAGCGAATCGCCATGGTCGGTGACAGCACCTGGGAAAAGTGGATGGCCATTTTCTGCAAACCCTTCACCGCCGCCACGATCAAGTACTTTGACGCCAGCGACATCGACGCCGCTTGGGATTGGATCTCCGAGAAATAATACGAACGATTGTCGCTTAACGGAAAACGCACCTGATTGGGTCCGCTCGCGGTGCAATCGGCGCGGTCGCCGGGATCATGGCAACACGCTGCCGGGGGTGACAGCAACTGCCGCGCGGTTGCTTGTTTTCTGTTGCGAGCTTTCTCGTGATTCCGTTGTCGCGTCAGCTGTCGTGAGACGCAGTCGCGTCAGTTCTTTGGCGGCGTGGTATCGTGACGCAACGCCGGGCTGCGGTACCAGACCGCCGCCGAGAATCAGCACCGTCAATAGCAGCACCGCGATCCGTTCCGCGGGACGAGCGTGCATCGGAACCTGTGTCCGAGTCGCGTGACCGGTGAAGATGCGAAAGTACGCCGAGAGCACGGTGATCCCGCACAGAGCCGCCGCGATCACCACCATCGTACCGACCAGCGGGTAGATATCCACCGCACCTTCGATCAGCAATTCCATGCCGACGAAGCCGACCGTCGCGGGAAAGCCGATCGCAGCCAGCCCGGTCAGCAGAAAAAAACCCGCCAGCATCGGCATCTGGTGATACAAGCCGTGGTAATCAGCCAACGCGACCCGCGAGATCCGCGCTTCGATACAGCGGAGCGTGATCCCGAACCCGGTCAGCGACAGTCCCACGGACAACCACAGGCACAATGCACCGGTCAGTCCGATCGGCGTGACCAGTTCCAGTCCGGCCAGCACCAGCGAAGATTGGCTGAGAAACAAAAAGCAAAACATCCGCCGGGCTTCTCGTTGAATCAAGGCCATCGATCCCGCATAGACGGCCGTCACCAACGACAGCACGGCAATACTTTGCAGCGCCCACGACGGAGCGATCGGCAACACCAACCGCATCACGGCATAGGCCCCGACCAGCGGCGTGGAAAACAGAATCGCGGTTCCGAAGGTCGCCTTTTCAAACAGATCCGTCATCCACAGATGAAACGGGAACACGCCGCTGCGAAACAACGCCGCCGCGGTCAACAATGCCCCCGGGATCAGCACCGCCGTGCTGTTCATCTCGGTCATGCTGAGCCAGCCATAGCCGACCAACAGCAGCGCCGCAAAAACGGCCATGTGCAACACATAAAGACGCGTGCATCGCTGCCGGTTCCGCAGTTCCAAATACGGTGGAATCGTCGCCGCGATCAGCAACACGATCAGCGTCCAAGAGCTGCGACAGCTGAACGTTGCCAACACAAGCGTCTC
>NZ_JBFHKV010000414.1:0-6670 GCF_041595215.1 Stieleria sp.
CCACCGGCTCCGATCCGCAGGAGTTGACGGTCAGTGGCGGCAAGCTCTTCTTCACCGCCGATAACGGCAGCAACGGGCGCGAGCTGCACACGTCGACCGGGACCCAGCTGGACATCCACCCGACCGGATCATCCAACCCCAACGCGCTGACCGACATCGGCGGTACGCTGTACTTTGCCGCGGACAATGGCGTCGATGGGACTGAACCCTTTCTGTCCAACGGCACCGTCGCCACGCAAATCGCCAACGTCGGTCCGCTCAGCAGCAGTTCCAACCCCAGCGGGTTCACCGAGTCCGGCGGTCAAGTCTACTTTGCCGCCGAGCAGTCCAACCGCGGCGCACTGCTGGAAGTCTTCTCCGGCATCACCGGAACGCAACTGGCCAATTTGACCGCCGCGCCGAATTACCCCGATGCCCCGGACTCGATTGTACTACTGGACTCCTTCGAGATCCCGACCAATGTCGCCGACAACTACGGGGTTCGCGTCCGCGCGTACTTGACCGTTCCCACGACGGGCGACTACACGTTTTGGATTGCTTCGGACGACCAAGGTTCGCTGCTGTTGAGCACGGACGACAACCCGGCCAACGCAGCTCAGATCGCTTCGGTCCCCGTCTGGACCAGCTCTCGACAATACGACAAGTACCCCACCGACCAGCAGTCGGCGCCGATCTCCTTGGTCGCCGGACAGGTGTATTACATCGAAGCGTTGATGAAGGAAGGCTCCGGCGGCGACAATTTATCGATCGCCTGGTCCGGCCCGGGAATTCTCGGACCGACCGTGATCGGCCAGCAGTACCTCACCCGCTTCGGGGTCGCTCCCACGGACCTGGGCACCGGACGTGAACTCTGGATCACCGACGGAACGACCGCCGGCACGGAACTGGTTGCCGACATCCAACCGGGCCTGTCAAGCAGCAACCCCGAACCCAAAGCCTCGACGGGATTGAGATTGTTGCTGAGCGTGACCGATGACGGACCCGTCGGGCGCGAGCCCTACAGCAGCGGAGGCGCTGCGGCGAACACCTCGCTGATCGAAGACTTGAACCAGGACCTGCGATTCGGCAGCCAGCCCGAAGGGTTTCATCCCTTTGGCGACGATTTCCTGTTCGTCGCCGATGACGGCCTGATCGGAAACGAACTCTATCGATTAGCCGCCAACGCACCGGTTGCTCCCGAAGTGGAAGTCGCCGCGCCGCCGGGCGTCTATCCGCCGGTCGGCCAGCAACAGCGCTCGATCGTTGACTCGATCAGCTTGGTCTTCGACGAAGAAGTCCTGGTCTCTGAGACGCAGATCGAATTGACCAATCGGGATACGAACACCAAAGTCACGTCGTTGATCGTCAACTCCACCTTTCAAAACGGCCAGACGATCGTGGAACTCACGTTCGGTCCCGGTCCATCGGTGGTCTCCCGTGACCCGTCCGGCACAACCGGTTTGCTCCATTCGTTGGCCGACGGGAACTACCAGCTGACGGTGCCGGCGACCGCAATTGAATCGGTGCAGACGGGATTGGGTTTGGCCGGCGATTGGGTGCACGGTGAAAACGCCGCCGACCAGTTTTTCCGACTCTATGGTGACAGCGATGCCGATCGGGATGTCGACGGCCAAGACTACGGACGCTTCGGACTGGCGTTCCTTCAATCAGCACCGGGCACCTACAATTCGGATTTTGATTTCGATGGCGATGGAGACGTCGACGGACAAGACTACGGCCGATTCGGACTTCAATTCCTGCGCCGCCTCGACCACTCCTGACTGCTGCGGCGACCCCGCACTCACACCTGCCAGAGTCCGTGCTGGATGCCACCTTGGAAAAAGATCGCGCACTTCCCGTGACCGGGGAGTTCCATCGGTGCAAGCGCGACCTCGCCCCCAGCCTTCTCGGCGGATGCGACCGCAGCATCAATGTCGTCGACCAGCATGTACGGCCGAACGATGGGCGACTCGGATTCGTGCATCGGAGCACGCACACCGATCTTTCCTCCGCTAGCTAACTCGGCCGTGCGTGCATTGCCAAGCATCGGATCACCGGCGTCGAACGTCACGCCATGGAGTTGGGAAAGCGTCTCGCAGACGGCGTCAACGTCCGGCGTGACGAACTCTAGATAGTGGACTTGCATTGTTCTTCTCGCTCCATTGAAATTGGTTTGAACCTGTCGAGCATGACTCGACACCTTCCCGCCGCCACCGCCTCGTCTAGGATCGCAACGAGAACAGCATGAAGGATTCTGCAACGAACACGCCGGCGGATGTTCATCGATTCTACAACGAACTGCCGAACCGTTTCGTTGCCTGGGCCGCGGTCGGTTCGATCGGCCTGTTCGGATTGACGCTGCTCGTGACCGGGCTTTCGCGCGAAGTGCGCAACGGCCTCGCGGGGCGACAAGCCGATGACATGTTTCTCATCGTCATCGGCGCCGTGATGGCCGGCGGGGCCGGATTGTTGGCCCGGCATCTGTTCATCGCCCGTGTAACGTTGACGCCAACGCAACTGGTGGTCAGCCGCTGGGTCGGATCGCGGCGTTTTGCGCTGAATGAAATCACGGGATTGGCGCGGTATCGAAAGACGATCAAAACCAAATCGCCTACGGAACCTGCACAGCCTGCCGCCGGCTTGTCCACATACACGGTTGAAGTGATGATCCTCAGGCTACCGAATCGATGCGCGGCCCAATTCACGCTTCCCCAGTTTTACGGCAACGTCGAGTTGCTGGAATTGCTGCAACAACGCACCGGACTCCAATTTAACGAGTTCGGCGATGAAGAAGCCAAGGCCCAGGCATGGCGGAAGGGCGTCGACGGTTGACCCGGCGTCACCGCGAGGTTTTATCGCGATACTGCGGCGGTGCGTAGGCTTCGTAGCTCGGGGCGTCGTACATGGAGCGCAGTTGGTCGTACGTTTGGTGAAGCTGTTTCCGGACCTCCGCGTATCCCTCATCGGAGTAAACATTTCGCATCTCGGCGGGATCCTTGACCAAATCAAACAGCTGCCATTCGTCGGTCCACGGCAGGTAGAACAGCTTGTGCGTGTGCGTCCGAACGCCGAAGTGTTGCGGCACGGCGTGCTCGCCGAGTTCATAGTAGGCGTAATAGACCGAATCGCGAATCTGTTGATCGCTGTCCTTGAGCACCGGCATGATCGACGTCCCTTGAACTTCGTCGGGAGTTTCCATGCCGGCCATGTCCAGGAACGTGGGGGCATAATCGATGTTTTGAATCAATGCCGTCGGTTTCGAGCCCGGCTGAACCACGCCCGGCCAGCGGATCACAAAGGGCATGGTGAACGACTCCTCGAACATCCATCGTTTGTCGAACCAACCGTGTTCGCCGAGATAAAACCCTTGGTCGGACGAATAGATCACGACGGTGTTGTCCGCCAATTGATGATCGTCCAGGTATTTCAACAATCGACCCACGCTCTCATCGACTGCCTTGACCGTTTCCAAGTAGTTCTGCATGTAACGTTGGTACTTCCAACGCACCAGTTCTCGATGATCGATCTTTCCGGCTTTGTAGTCATCGATAAAGGCTTTGTTTTTCGGCGCGAAGTGCGCGTCCCACGTTGCCTTCTGTTCCTCCGTCATGCGGTTGTATTCCGGGGTGCCGTAAGACCGAAACTCGGGCAAGGTGACGCCCTGCATCTCGTCCTTGCGCAGCTTCAAATCGTAGGCCCACGTCATGTGCCGATCGATTTCCATTTCATTGTTCGGCAACGTTCGGCTGCGCGTGGCATAGTCATCGAACAAGTTGTCCGGCTCGGGAATGGTGACTCCGTCGAGCGTTCCGAGGTGGCGAAGGGCGGGGGCAAACGTTCGGTGCGGTGCCTTGTGCTGGCACATCAAAAAGAAGGGCTTGTCGGCGTCGCGATCGTCGAGCCACCGGATCGCTTTGTCGGTCGTGATGTCGGTGGCGTATCCTTCAAACCGTTGCTGCTTGCCGTCCATCGAGATGAAAACCGGATTGTAATAGCTGCCTTGCCCGGGCAAGATGTCCCAGTAGTCGAAGGCGACCGGATCCGTTTTCAAGTGCCATTTCCCGATCACCGCGGTCTGGTAGCCACCGCCGTGCAACGACTTGGCGACGGTCCATTGAGACTGGTCGAACCCCGCGCCGGTGTTGCGCAAGAAACCGTTCTTGTGGCTGTGTTTGCCGGTCAGGATGCAAGCGCGTGACGGGCCACAGATGGAATTGGCGCAAAAGGAGTTCCGAAACAGGGCACCTTCGTTGGCGATGCGATCGATACTGGGCGTCGGCGCGACCTCCGCGAGTCGACCACCGTAGGCCGAGATCGCGTTCAAGGCATGGTCGTCGGAAAAGATGAACAAGATGTTCGGTCGTTCGGCGGCGAAGGCGGGCGCGAGAGATGCCAGGGCCAGGATCGTCAGAGAAAGGATTCGTCTCATGAAACAGCGTTCTAGTCGTCGGGGGTGGTGAAGTGGCGTGAACGGATGGCAGGGGCGAACCGGCAAGGCTGGTCGCATCGATCTGTCCATTTTCGCTGCAACCAGTCTAGCAACCGGCACTCGATTGCGGTCGCAGATCCGTCGTCGAGGGATCGATGTCACCCAAGACGGCCGCGATCCTGACACGAACGAAGCGCAAGGGAGTAGATTTTCAACCACCCATTGCCCCCCTAGTGACCCTACCAGGTGACGATGTTGGGCAGGTCCGTTACTTTCCGATCCACCGGCCCACCTTTTTTGATCTTTCTTGCCCTGGTAACGTTGCGTCGATCGGCGGCCGAACCAAACTCGTCCGCATCCTGTCAGCCAAGCGGTGGCTGGAGCGATCCCCCTGCAATGAAAGAGGAAAAGAGAAAGAATGGACGCTGATAAATTCGATGGAATTGCCCGTACTGTTGTGATTTCCGGGATCGGGTTGGTCGCCTTGGTGCTGGCCGCCCAAAAATTCCTGTTTTAAAGCTCAGGCGAGATCTGTTCGACCTGGCGAAGCACATCCGCAAAGGGGATTTGTTCACAGACCCCAAAACTGGCATGCCGGGACAGCCGCGAGCGAATCATCTGCGGTGAAGACAGTCCACACAAAAACCGCGCCCTCTGACGCGCGGTCGCGAAATGGTCCGGATACTGCCGACAGACCTCGGCCAGCGCGCGTCGCACGCCGTCACCGATCTCGCGATGGCTGATCGGGGGAATCGTGTGGGGACCTTCGCCGAGGCAATGACTGCAAACACCGCACGCTTCATCCATCACTTCGCCAAAATGTTCGGCCAGCCGACGTGACTGGCAATTCGATGCGCTCGCGATCGCGAACACGTCTTCCAGCCTCGACACCTCCGACTGCTCACGACTGACCACTTTTTCGAAATACCGGTCAGCGATGACCTTGGGATGTTCCAGCCGCCGTTTCCAGCGGTACCCGTGAACCAAATCGCTGACGTTGACTTCGATCCAGTTTTGCGCCGCCATGAAGTCGATGGCTTTGACGATCCGCTGGCGATCTTGCCCAAGGGCCTTGGCCGCCGTCACGGTATTGAGCGAGAACCACTTCCGCGCCTTGGTCAGTTGACCGAGCAATCCGGCCAGAAACTCTCGTCGCTCGCCGTCAAAGTTATTCAAGATCGCGCGCGAGGTCACCAAGGGATGAATCTTATAGGAATCGTAGCGCGGCGATGTCGCTTGCAAGTAACCGTCTAATTCCAAGTACGTCAGCAACGTGCGGACGACAAGGATTCGGATGTCGGTTTCGAATGACAACTTGTAGTGGGAGACAAAAAATTCGTCGGGTTGGCCGTGACAAAAATCAATCATCCGTCCCACACTGTGACGACTGGGAGTATCGCCATAGGTGAAATTCTCCAGCACCACACGGTCTTCGGGTAACAACAATAATTCGCAAACCGACTGCCCACCGTCGCGTCCGGCGCGTCCGATCTCTTGGGCGTAGGCCTCCAACGACTTGGGCGGATTGTAGTGATAGACGTAGCGGATGTTTGCTTTGTCGATCCCCATCCCGAAGGCGATCGTCGCGACGATGATGCCGTCGTCCGATGCCAGAAAATCCTGTTGGATCGTGGCCCGCCTCTCGGCGTCCATCCCGGCGTGGTAAGCAGTCGCGGGAATGCCGTCGTCGCTGAGTTGCTCGGCGATCATCTCGGCCGTTTTCTGTTTCGAAACATACACCAACGTGGCCCCCCGCGGCCGCGACTCGATGCGGTGGCGGAGTGTTTCGTAATGGTCGGCCGCGGTGACGACGGTGCTTTTCAAATGCAGATTGGAACGATGAAACGGAGTACGGATCGCATCGTCGCGTTCGATGGCAAAGGCCTTGCGAATGTCCTCCAACACCGCCGGCGTCGCCGTCGCGGTCAGCGCCAGAATGCGATCGGCGTTGAGCGTGCCGGCCAATTCAGCGAGCTTCAAGTAATCCGGACGAAAATTGTGCCCCCACTGACTGATGCAATGCGCCTCGTCGATCGCAAACAGCGAGACGTCCAACGAGCCCACCGAGGCGAGAAATCGTTCGTTGAAAAACCGCTCCGGGGCGACGTACAGCAGGCGGATCGAACCGTCGCGGATGCCCCGCATCGCGTCACGAAATTCTTGCTCGGTCAAGGAACTGTCCAGACGGGCGGCGCGGATCCCACGTGCGGCCAAGGCGTCACACTGGTCCTTCATCAACGCGATCAGCGGCGAAACGACGAC
>NZ_JBFHKV010000415.1:0-6655 GCF_041595215.1 Stieleria sp.
ACCGGCGGCGAGACCGATTGGCACTGGACGCATTGGCCACCGGCGACGGCGCCGAATTGTTGCGGGTTTGCGGCGAAGAAAGCATCAGCATGTGCGGCCAAATTCCCGCGGCCCTGGTGTTGATGGTGATGCGAAAACTGGAAAAAACGGCCAATGCGGAGGAAATTGCCTACGCGACCAGTGCAGATTACGGCGGTGGCAAAGAACGCGTGGTGGGGTATGCCGGGGTGATTTGGAAGGATGCGTAATTTGGCTGCCGTGAAAAACTCGCGGTGATGAACCTTGCGGGCAAGGTCGGATTTTCGGTATGGCGTAAGGTTTCACCAGAAGATCAGCCACGAAAAGGATTTTGTGCCGATGCGATTGTCTCGTTTTCATTCCTCGGGCAAGGGGACACGCCTGGTCGCAAGCCTTGGCTTGACGGCGGTCGCTTGCATTCTTGTTTCCACCCAAGCCGGTTGTCTCGGATTGCTGTCCAACCTGATTCACGCCTCCGGCGCGGACAAGGTACCGGCGGCCTATGAGGGGTTGGAGGATTCGCGCGTGGCGGTTGTCACGTTGACCGAAAACAGCCAATACAGCGACGACGTGTCGGCGCGGATCTTGGGCCGCAATGTGATGCAATGGCTGTCCAAAGAGGTGGATGACATCGAACTGATTCGCGAAGACAAAATCGCAAATTGGCGCGACACCCACGGCTGGGACCAAGTCGAATTCGCCGAGATCGGCCGCGGCGTCGATGCGGAAAAGGTGCTGGCGATCGAAGTGATGAATTTGAAGCTGCGCGACGGAGCGACGTTGTATCGCGGCCACGCCGACGTTCAAATCACGGTGATCGATGCCAAGACCGGCGAAGAGCTATTCCGCCGTGACATCGACGACTTCACGTACCCCAACACCGCCGGGGTCTATACCAACGAGACGACCGAAGCCCGATTCCGAAAGCTTTATCTGGGGATTCTCGGCAAGCGAATCGCACGACAGTTCTATCCGTATGACGCTCACGAAGACTTCGCGCTCGATTCCATCATCGCCCGCTAAAGCACGCCCTTGGTGCTCGGCACGCTGTCGCTGCGCGGGTCGGATTCGGCGGCCATTCGAATCGCCCGAGCGACCGACTTGAACACGCACTCGGCGATGTGGTGTGCGTTGCGTCCGTGATGCAGCACGACATGCAGATTGCAATTCGCATTGGCGGCAAAGGATTGCCAAAAGTGTTCGACGAGTTCGCTGTCAAAGGTGCCGATCTTTGAAGCCGCAATCGGGGCGTTGTATTCGAACGCGTAACGCCCGCCCAAGTCCACCGCCGCGGTGACCAGGCATTCATCCATCGGCAGCGTGAAGTGGCCGTAGCGACGAATCCCGGCGCGATTGCCGAGCGCTTGATCGATCGCCTGTCCCAGCGCGATCCCGATGTCTTCGGCGGTGTGGTGGTCGTCGACATGCAGGTCTCCCTTGGCTTCGACGTCCAAATCGATCAACGCGTGTTTGGCCAGCAAGTCCAGCATGTGATCCAGAAACCCGATCCCCGAGTTGCGCGTCCCCGAGCCGTCTCCGTCGAGATTGATCGAAAGGCGGATATCGGTTTCACCGGTGGTGCGTTGAATTTGAGCGGAGCGTGGCATGGTGGGTGTGAGGTGATGGGGATGGGATCGACCTGTGGTTGGCAGAATATAGCGGCCCAATGGGACCAAGGGGACCGATGGGACGCATGTGCCCCATAGGTCCCATATGTCCTATCGGTCCTATTTATGTTGCCCCTCTGCAGACGGGCCGCTGTTCGGTTAAACTCACCTGCCTCATCTGCCCCTGACTGCTAAAGGAGTTCAGCCATGTCCAGCGGATTCATTCCAGCTCATGGTGGCTATCAGGACCTTTTGTCCTATCAGAAATCAGTGATCGTTTACGACGTCACGGTTCGATTCTGCGACCGCTTTCTGTCCAAGTTTGACCGCACCGTGGATCAAATGGTCCAGGCGGCTCGCAGCGGCAAACAAAACATCATCGAAGGGAGTATGGCATCGGGGACGTCAAAGGAAACCGAAATCAAATTAACCAACGTCGCTCGCGCGAGTTTGGAGGAACTGTTGAACGATCACAGGATCGACCATTCGGGATCGAACGGGTCGACGGTTTCTGACGGGACGCTGGTGGAGTGGCGTTCGATTTGGATGCTGGCTTGTTGGCCGGTTGCGGGTAGTTTGGCTTCGACTTGCATCAACCCGTCGCGGTCGTAGCGAAAGGTGACATCAACGGGCGTTCCTGCGGGCAGTTGGGCGGGCAGATGACCGAGGACGCATTTGCCGATGTGTGTCCCGTACCGGCCGCGTGAGTCACCGCCTTCGACAATTTCTACCGCGACGCTGCGTTGATCGTCTCGCAGTGTTTGAAACCGTGTGGTTTGTTTGACCGGGATGGGTGTGTTTCGCTGGATCATCACGTAGTTGCACGACAGGCGGGTCTCCAGGTCGATCCCGAGGACGCCCAGGTTGTGGGCATTGACATCCGAAATGACGAGTCCGCCGGATTCAGGTTCACCGGTTTTCTTTGTCGCGGCACGTGACTGGATCGTCGAAGCGTAGATCGCCGCACCATGGGCGATCGCTTCGTCGGCCGAGATCGACCGGTTGGGTTCCATGCCCGAAAGGGCCGTGATCATCTCGGCGACTTGAGGCAACCGCGTCGAGCCGCCGACCAGGATCACTTGATCGATCTGCTCCCATTGGGTTGCGGAGTCTTTCATCAGTTTGCGGACGGTGAACCGCGTGCGATCGAGCAAATGTGCGGTCAGGTCTTCAAAGACACTTCGCGTGATCGTGGTGATTAACGTCGAGGACTGGAAGGTCAGACGAATCTTGACTTCGGTTCGCGAGGTCAGGGCGTGTTTCAGTTCGGTCGCTTCCTGCATCAGCCAGGCGGCGCCGGTTTCCACTTCGGACGGGCGGACCTTGCACTTTTTGGCAAACTGATCGTCGAGCCACTTCACCAAGCAACGGTCCCAGTCGATGCCACCGAGCATCGCGTTGCCATCAGTCGCAACGACGGTGATCTTCGAATGATCGACTTTGACCATGGACACATCAAAGGTGCCGCCACCGAGGTCATAGATCAACACGGTTTGCGGGCCGAGGATCTCGCTGTGTTTTTCGATCCCGTAGGCGATTGCGGCGGCGGTGGGCTCGTTGATGATCGACAGCACTTCGAGCCCGGCGAGTTCGGCGGCGCGAATGGTCGAGCGCCGTTTGGGTTCGTTGAAGTAGGCGGGCACGGTGATCACGGCCTGTGTGATCGGCCGCCCGAGTTTGGTTTCCGCGTCACGTTTCAGCCGACCCAAAATCAACGACTCGATGACTTCGGGGGCAACGCTGCGGCCGTCGACGGGATGTGAAAGTGTGGGTTTGCCGATGTCGCGTTTGGCAAAGGTGGCGACGTTGCCCGGCAGCGTGATTTGTGCTTTGAGTGCGAGCTTGCCGATCGTGACTTCTTGATTTTCGATCAACGCCGCCGATGGTGTCGTCAGATCGCCTTCGCTATTGATAATCGTGTGGGGTTGGCCGCGGTCGTCGACATAGGCAACGGCGCTGTACGTGGTTCCCAAATCGATGCCCACGACCAACGGCTTGTGGGGCTTGGACGTCGGCTTTTCGGACCCTTGAATGCTCAATCGTTTACTCTGAATCGAGAGGGTTGGATCGGGGTTGCCACGCCACGGTTGCCGTCAACATGCGATTCATGCCTGAATTTTGCATGTAGACGGAGAACCAACACTTGCCGTCCCAATTGCCGGGCGCCCATTTCTCCAAGTCAAGCGTGTACTGGGGGCTGACGGGCAAGAAATCACGGTCGTCGGGCGCTTTGCCGGTGCCCCAGGGAGGATTGGGATAGAAGTAGTTCGGGGTGTTCGTGCCGAAGTTCAGGAACACCCGCTTGGTGTAACTGGAACCGGTGTGGTAATCGATGACGAAGCCGATTTTCGAGGTTGCCGAGGAGCTGACCATGGTGGCGTGGGAGGGAGCACCTTGCACGCTGATCGTTCCGACGTTTTCAAACTCGATTCCGGCTGCGGCTTCGCCGGTTCCCGACGACGTGTTGCCCATTCCGACGACGATCGTGTTGCCGCGGATGCGGGCAAAGTCTGTGGAGGCGGTTGAATCGTAGGTGCGGGTCTGGATGACTTTGGGTTGCGCGGCCAACGCTCGGTTCTTGGCATCCAGTTTGGCTCTGGCCACTGCCTCACGTTGTTCGGCGCGGATTCGCGCGGCGCTGAGCGGGCCGGGCGTTCCCAACGCGTTGAGCACGATCAGACGTTGATCAATTTTTCGAACTTCCAATCCGGCGGTCTTGAGTCGGGCCGATTGATAAAACGATTTGGCGTGATTGGCCAGCGACCGTTTTTCAAAACTCGATTCGGAGCTGTCGATGATCTTGAACCAACCGTCGGCGACCTGTAGCTGCGTCATGTCTGCATTGGCGAGCGTCAATTCATTCGCGGCGGCTTCGCGGTAGAGCGGATCGGAACCGGCGGCGAGTCGCGGCAGCCCATCGGCCCAGCGGTTTTCGACCAGGCACAGGTACTTGCCGACGGCCGCTTGGGCGTCGGCGTCGTCGGGATTTGATTCCAACGTCGTCAGTCCGAGTTGGTAGTCACTGAACAGAGTTTGCGCGTCGGCGAGTTGTTGTTGAACATCTTTCAGCCGGCCCAATTGGGGCGTCGGGATTCGTATGACCGCCTCCAGCAGCGTCTTACAGATCGCGATCCCGTCATCGAGTCGGCCGGCGTGCAGACAGTCTTCAGCAACGCTGATCGCCGCGTCGGAAAACTCGGTCGTGGGGACACCTCGGCCGGCGACACTTTCGATGACATCACGTTTCAGACCCATCACATCGATCGCTTCGAAGGATTGGTCGAGCAGATCGACCATTTCAAACGCCGAATCAAAGTCGCCTTCGCCGATGTAGATCTCGCGGGCGACGCGGTACAGAGCGAATCGGCCTTCGGGATCGTTCCTCGTTTCGTCGGCCGTTTCACGCATCTTGTCTGCGACCGCAATCCGCTGCTCGCGTTGCTTGGCCTGTAAGTATTCCGGTTGAAACAGGTCCCTGACCGTTTGCATCTTCGCGGTGATCGAATCGGCCGAGGGAATCGGTTGCTTTCCCGCCGGCGTCACGTATTCGGCCAGACTGGGAGAGACGGGCGGCGTGGTCGTCGGGAAAAACGTGCTCGGCGGAGATGCCGGGTTGGTGGAAGCGGCCGATGGGGGCGTCTGGTTGGGCGACGGATTGGACGCGGGTGGTGCGGGGCCGGGAGAAACTGCGGCCATGGCTTGGTTCGATTCAGCTTGGTTCGAATCGGTCTGGTTGGGCGGCAGTGACGCGGCGATTTTTTTCGGCGTGCCGGAGGGGGGCGTTGCATCCTCGGTGTCGGACAACGCTTCGGCTTCCGCCGGGACGTTGGAATCAGCGGCAAACTTGGCCGCTTGTTCGGCGGGGACTCCAAGACGTTCCAATTTGTCCGGATCCAGATGCAGTTCGCCGTTCCAGATCGAAAAGAGCAGGTATCCGAGCACGATCAATGCGGGCAAGACGCCGATGGCCCAGAACAGGCTCAAGCGTTTTCGACGCGACGTCTTGGCGTTCGACCGCGCGTGGACCTGCGGAGTTGGCGGTGCTTCGGGGCGGGGCGTTTGAGCGACCGCGACGGTGGTCGGGGGTGTCGTTGGAGGTGTGGTCGGGGCCGGCGAAGCGGCTGGAGTGCTCGCCGCAATCCCCAAGATGGCCGACGCATTTTGCGGTGCGGCGACGGGCTCGGAGGTTTCGACCGGAGTCTGATTGGCTGTGCCGAGAGAATCGATGACGGAGTCGATGTCGATCTCGCCCTCGTCGAGCAACTCACGCAACTGGGCGTCATAGTCCGCTTTTTTTTCGGCGTTGAGCAACCGCAGACGGGCCGCCGAAATCCGATTGGAAAGCTCTTCGGCGGCCTCGCCGTGTTCGCCGTTGGTCAGACCATGCAGAAACGTCAGGTCACGATCGGCGGCCATGTCGATGACTTCCGGATCGTCTTCAAAATTGGCCAGCCCCAGCAGCCGATAGTCATTCGGCGGCTGTTCCGAGGGCGGGATGCCCAGCCACTTGTGAAGTGGGTCAAACATGGCACGTTGTGGGGCGGCGGGAGCGGTCTTAGAGCGATTGCAGAAACCGCTCGATCATCATCATACACGCATCGGATTGTTGGTCAGTTCCCACCGAGATGCGTAAACCATCGCCCCAGTCGGGGAAGTCCATGTAGCGGATCAAGATTTGTTGCTTTTTGAGGAACTGGTGCAGGTCCGCATGCCGACCGCTGGGATGTTGGCACCAGACAAAATTCGCGTGCGAGGGCGTCACGTTGAATCCCATCTCGGTCAATTGAGACTCCATCCGGGCCCGCGTGGCGTTCATTTTCGTCACCACGTCCTTCAGCCAGTCTTGCGAACGGATGGCTGCCGTCGCTGCGACGGTTGCCAGGTAGTCGCAGTTGTAGCTGTCTTTGATGTTCGACAACTTGGCGACCAGTGACGGTTGGGCGACCAGGAAACCGAAGCGGATGCCCGCCAAGCCGTACGATTTGCTCAGCGTCCGTGTGACCAGGATGTTGTCGTGTCGCCGCACCAGA